>JAUVHP010000008.1 GCA_030593225.1 archaeon | reverse complement strand
TGATTATTATAGATACATTGCCTTCCTTATTTTCTAATTTATGGTGAAATTCCAAAGCAGCTAAACATTTATTATAACCACAAATACTACATTTTCCTCCTAGTTTTTCCACTAATTCTTTTTTTCGTAAACCAATTCTTTCTCTCTTTCTCTTATAGATTTTATCTTTATTTTTTTCATAATATCTTTTCTCAATTATTATTCTTGGAGTTTTTCCAGGATAAATTCTTGATAAATGCCCGTGTCTTGAAAGTCCAAATCTTGCACCTTTATGAAGAATTGCTCTTTGACTTTTATTTAGTTTTTCACACATTTCTTTCATATTCGGATTAGTAGAATAATTTTCTTTCAAATAAAATATTTCTTCCTCTGACCATTTCATAATATAGTAAATACTTTTGGGTATTTAAATATTCGTACCCATTTAGAAGGTGTGATTTGCTTCAATCTTTTTATCCCTTAAATTACAATCTTCTTTTTTTAAAATTAGCAATTTAATATATTAATTAGAGGACTGTTTTATCCCAACCTCTTCATTTCTTCAATTTCATCCCTTGAAATAGAACAACCCTTAAATTGTACAGCATAAAGTAATGCTTCCAAAACTTGACCATTTCTTAATCTTACAAGGTTTTTTTTATACGCAATATAAATTAATTCAGCAGAACGAATAATTCTACAATTACCAAAAAGTTTATTTTTTAATTTTTGAAAATTTATTTTTGTATGATTTTTTTTCTCTAATAATGTTTTCAAATTTTCTGGTTTTTCGCAAAGCATTCTCATAGTTCGTTCATCAATTGCCATAATATTTTGAATTCTTTTTTCATCTAGAATTTTACTTAAAGCCAAACACGATGCCTCCCCAACATCAATTATATGAATATTTTTTCCTTGCCCTTGAAAAAGTGAATTTGCTGAATCTAAAATTTCTTGAGTTTTAATTGAAATATCTTTTTCTTTAATTCCAAGTGATTGGGGTAATTCTAAAATTTTCTCATCAAAAAGCTGTTGAACTTTCAAGGCCTCCAATGCAAATCGTTTTATTTTCAAAGGATTATCAATTGCTTCTTTTTTTACAGAATTAGTAATAATGAATTTACCATTGAAAATTTTTCTTAATTCTTTAAACTCTGGCAACAATCCATTCATTGCAAAAGTGATTAAAATACTTGCGTCAAAAATTATTATTTTTTCTTTCATTTTATTCCATTCTTTTTTATCCATTTAATTGAATTATTGATTAGTTTATCAAAACTTTTTTCTTTCTTCCATTGTCGAGAAATATATTTTCTTAATTTAGTGTGGTTTGGATAACCCAAATCATCAACAATCCACAAATCTTTAAATTCTAAATTTAACAATTCTGTTAAAGCTTCTTTCAAATCATGAGTTTTGTCGTATCCAATTTCATTTTCAATTTTTGTCCAATAATCAGTATTATGAATATGGATGTGCATTAATTCATGTCCTGCAGTTGCTAAAGCATAAGGGATACTTGCAAAAAAATTTACAAAAAAATGTAAAGGTTTTCCATGAGGATTATAAGGACATCTTCCAGCAGTAGTTAAATAAACATTTACCTCACTAAATGGAATTTTTCTTTTTGTAATTTTTTCTAATCTTGTAAAATATTCCTTTTCTATTTTATCCCAGCTTTTTTTAAAAAACTCAATAGTTAATGGAACCATGGAATTGTTATATATATGATTCATCGTTCTTTCTAATTCTCTATTACATTTTTTATAATTTTTATCTTCACAAATATCCAATATATTTTGTGTTAAATTTTTTTTAAAATCGCAACCATAAGTTGGTTTTTCGTTGCAAGTTTCCCAAATATTATTTAAATCTTTTTCTTTATCAAAAGTAAAATTTATTTTCATCCAAACATCCCCTCTGCAAATTTCATCCTCTCTTTAACATCAATAGTTCTACCTTCAGGCATATCTGAAATCCCTGTTCTTCCTGCATAATCTGCAAGTTCATACATTGTAATTCCTAAAAGTTTTGCTGTCTTTTCCATAGAAATTCCATGCTCATAAATTCTAGACGCCTTACTAATTGACGCTTTTCGAAAAACATCTCCAATATATTTTTTAAAATTCCCAGAAAGTTTTCCAATTGATTTTCTAATTCTTTCTAAATGAAATTTAAGCTTGTATTCGTCCTTTGCTTTTGCAGCCACAACAGAACCATTAATTGAAGAAATTATTGTCTGATAAAGTTTTTTCCAATCAGGGTATTTTTGATAATCTGTTCTTTCAATAATTTTGCTCAAAGAATAAACTATCACAGCAAGGGTAAGATTAATTGAATCTTGTTTAATAGACGCTGTATGAATCGTCTGATTACTTAAATTTTTCAAAGAAATTACATCTCTTTTTTCAAAAGCAGTTTTAGTTTCTTCAAGAACTCTTAACACATTTTCCCCATTTCCACCTTCTTCTTTCATTATAAAATAAAAATCGTTTAATTAATAAATATTCCTTTTTTAGATAAAGTATGAAAATTGTTGCAACACACCATGGAAAATTTCATACAGATGAATTATTTGCAATAGCAATTTTAAAATTAATTCATTCAAATATAAAAGTGATTAGAACAAGAGATGTAGAAAAGTTTTCTAAAGCAGATTATAGAATTGATGTGGGAAAAAAGTATAATTATAAAACAGGAGATTTTGACCACCATCAATTAGAATTTAATTTAGTTAGAAAAAATAAAATTCCTTATGCTTCTGCAGGTTTGGTCTGGAAACATTTTGGCAAAAAACTTGTAAATTTTGAAAAAGGTTTTAATTATATTGATAAAAAAATTATTCAACCAATTGATGCATTGGATAGTGGCGTTCAAATTATATCAAAAGAAATAATTTCAAATTATTGTATCCAAGAAGTTATAAGGTCATTTATTCCTGTTTGGGATAAAAAAAGTGAGGATAACAATAAAGAGTTTTTTGAAGCATTAAATTTTGTAACAGATTTATTAAGAAGAGAAATAAATTATGCGAATAGTATTAAAAAAGCAGAAAAAATAATTAAAGAATCCTTAAAGAATTCAAAAGAAGATTTTTTTATTTTAAAAGAAAATGTTCCTTGGAAAGATTATATAATTAAAAATACAAAAATGAAATTTGTTATTTTTGAAAGTTCTTCAGAATTTTGGTATGTTTGGGCTGTAAGAAAGAAAATTAAGAGTTTTGATAATAGAAAAGATTTGCCAAAAAAATGGGGGGGTTTAAATGGAGAAAAACTTGCAAAAATTACTGGTGTAAAAGATGCATTGTTTTGTCATAAGAATTTATTCGCTGCTAAGGCAAAATCAAAAGAAGGTGCAATAAAATTAGTTAAACTTGCTTTAAAGGAGAAAGATAAATGAAAAAAGTTTTATTAGACACAAATTTTATTTTAAGTTGCTTAAGAAAAAAAATTGATTTTTTTGAAGAGATTAAATTTATGGGATTAAAAATTATTATCCCAAATCAAGTAATCAATGAATTAAAAAAAATTTCACAATCAAAGAAAAAATTACGATTTCGAGAAGAAGCAAAACTTGCACTTATCTTATTAAGTCGAAATTCATTTGAAAAAATCGATTTAGAAAATAATTATGTGGATAAAGGAATTGTAAAATTTATAGAAAAAAATCCAAATTATATCATTGCCACATTGGATGCTGAATTAAAGAAAAAAGTAAAAAGTAAATTAGTGATTCGCGGGAAAAAGTTGGAAATATTATAGAGGCGGAAAGTTTTAAAAACCAAAATTTATTATAATTCTCAGATAAAATGTTCTATATTGTAGAAGTTGATGATTATGTAAGGGTAGAGCCAAAATTGTTTGGTTTGCCCACTGCTGAATCTGTTGATAAACAACTTAAAGAAACTTATGAAAATTATTATAATAAAGAATTAGGACAAGTTGTTACAGTTATAGGAATCTTAGATATTGGGGAAGGCGTAATAATTCCAGGAGATGGTGCTGTTTATTACAATTCAACTTTCAAACTTTTAGTTTGGAGACCAGTTTTACAAGAATTAATCTTTGGTTCAATTGAAGAAATTACTTCTTTTGGTGCTTTCATAAATATGGGCATTATTCAGGGAATGATTCACATTTCTCAAACAATGGACGACTTTGTAAGTTTTAGTAAAACAAATTCTTTATCTGGTAAAAGCTCTAAAAGAAATTTAAAATCAGAAGATTTGTGTTTGGCAAGAATAGTTGCAATTAGTCATAGAGGAGACGAACCAAAAATTGGTTTAACAATGAGGCAACCTGGATTAGGAAAACTTGAATGGATAAAAGAAGACCAAATTAAAAAAGAAAAAGACGCACAAAAATTATTAAAATCTCAAGAAAAAGAAATTAAAGGGAAGAGGAAGAAAAAATGAACTTAGAGATTACTTCAAAAGATATTTTTACTTCTGACCCAGATAAAAAATATCAAACTCCTAAAAATGGTTTAACTTCAGAAAATATATGTAAAGATTATATTCAAGATAAATCTAAAAAAGGAGAGGGGTATTGCACTCGTTCTCATGAATTAGTTTTTGAAGAAAATTGTAAAGTATATGGAAAAGGAGGATGTAATAAATAAAAATGCCTAAACCAAAAGCATGTAAAGTTTGCAAATTAATTTACGAAGAAGATGTTTGTCCAAAATGCGGAGCAAAAGAAACAACAGAAGGGTTCAAAGGCAAAATTGTTGTTTTAAATCCTGAAGAATCAGAAATTGCAGAAAAATTAAATATTAAAGATAAAGGAAATTACGCAATTAAAATTAGATAAAATGAAAATAAAAATTCTTGAAGAAAAAGAAAATCCTTTATTTAATCGTAAGGAAATTAAATTAGAAATTGAGGCAGATGTAACTCCAAGCCATGTTGAAGTAGAAAAATTAATTTCAGAAAAATTTTCAACTGCTCCTGAAAATATTAAAATAAATTTTATTAAAGGAAAATTTGGAATAAAAAAATTCTTAGTAATCACAAAAATTTACAAATCAAAACAAGATAAAGATAATACTGAAATCAAAACAAAAAAGCAACGTGAAGCTGAGAAAAAAGAAGCTGAAGATGAAAGAAAAAAATTAGCAGAGGAAAAGAAAAAAGCAGAGGAAGAAAAAGTTGTGGCAGAGGAAACAGCAAAGGCAGAAGCTGAAAAATCAGCTGAGGAAAAACCTGAGGTTCCAAAAGAAGAAACTAAGCCTGAAGAATCAAAAGAAGAGATTAAAGAAGAAATAAAAGAAGAACCTAAATCTGAAGAAAATAAGGAAGAGGAGAAGACAGAATAATGGCAAAAAAAATAGTAAAAAAAGGAAAAAAATCACATAAGAATAAACCAACTAGCAAGAAATATACAAAATATAAAATTGATGGTGATAAAATAACACGAGAAAAATTTTGCCCGCGATGTGGTCCTGGGGTTTTTTTAATGAATTCACAGGGACGATTATATTGTGGAAAATGTCATTATTCTGAATTCCAAGGAAAAAAGAAAGAGGAAGTTAGTGAAGAGAAGAAAGAGTAAATTAAATATATATTTTCTAAAACTCTTATGTAAAATCATTTATGATTTTATACCAACCAAATTATAAGAACAAAACCTTCAGAAGTAGGTTCTAATAACTGATTTTAATTATTCATAATGTCTATATCTTCAAACATACTTTGAAATTGATTAATTGATTTTTGCATACCACCTATTTATCCCTTTAACGAATAAATATTCTTTTCCCATTTATTCTTTTGTTCTAAGGTTGGTTCTTTAACAGAATAAATTTCAGCACTTAAAGTGCCTTTGGATAAAGATTCAAATTTTTTATTTAGAAATTTCTTTTAAAATATTTTCTGGCCAATTACATATAATTCCAAATTTTTTCATTATATTATCTGGAATAAATGTGTTTAATTCATCGTCTACATCTAATTTAACTTTAGAAAAATGGTAGTCTGTCGAAGCTATAAGAATAGATGTTTCTTTTCTTCTTTTAGATAAATAAATTGCCTGTGCTAAAATTCTGCAATCGTTAATATCTGGAGGACTCATAATTAATTTCTTTGATAATTTGCGAAATACACTTAAATTATTCACTTCATCTTCTTCAGCAAATTTTCTAAAATAATCTTTTAATCCAGGTATTCCTCCTCTTGTTCGTTTATTTATTCTTTTTTGTGGATTCTTTTTATGAAGAATTATTTTTAAATTTTCATAAAAACTATGAATTTTCAAAGCTAATTTTTGAATTTCTTTTTCATCTATGGGAACTCTTGTTAGTGAATTTATATTTTCTAATAAGGAATTTGTAATATACATAAGAGTCTCTGAATAATTATTCAAATTTTTTGATAGATTAGAATGTGAAATTTTTGTTAATTCGCTTATTTTTCTTATAACAGCTTTGATTATTTTTACTTTAGCTGCATTTTCTATATCTAAAGTCACAATCCCCAATTCTTGTCCAAGATGTTTTTTAAAATGATGAAAAAGTGGTTTAGAATTTTTATAAAAATGGTCTTGAATTAACTTTCCTCCTAATTCATTTGAAGTATGATTTAAAGAAGCAGCAATCAAGACGCTTGTATCAACTATTACTCTTTTTTCTTTAACCATTCTAATTATGTGGTTAAATCTATTTCTTTTGCAATTCCTCCAAAAATTTTTCCTAAATTCTTTTTTGGCTTAGAATCATTAAATTGGAATAAATTATTTCTGGATGCAACCATTTGTAAGGACATTGCTAAGTCAAGATTAAGTTCATCTTTTTTTAATTTATTTATATTTTCTATGCCTTCTCTAATAAAAGGTAGTACGCTTAAACTATTTACAGCTATAACTGGATTATCTTTATTTTTTTTCGCTGTTTTTAATCTTTTATACATAGATCCAAAAATTAACAAATTTACATTTATGAGATGGTGTAATTCAAATAGTTGATTTGGAACATCTTTTTTTGCCAATAAAACAATATTCAAATGATTTAATTTTTTTTCAACTTGTTCTATTGTAAAAAGAGTATCATCTAAATAATTATCTACTTTGCCTTCGTTCTCCATGCTTTCAAAATTATTTTCTAATTTGCTTATTTGATTTAACATTTTCATAAAATTAGTGTGAATATTAACATTATAAATTTTATTATTCTAAAATAATATTCTATCTCCCATTTTTTATGTATAAATAAATATAATGAGATTTATAAATTTTTGTAAGAATAATGGGATATTTTATTCTAAAATCTCTTTCAAAACAAAATATTTCTAAAAATTTCCACATTAATATAAATATCTTAGCTGTTTAGTAATTAAAAAAAATCTTACAATAATCCATCAAATTCCCCATATTTCGCCAGGGTTTTCAAGTAAAATTCAAAACCCTGGGAGTCTATTCAGTTTTACTTAAAAACACTGGATTGAAAGTATAACAATCTTTAAAATAAAGAAACTTCTATTAAAATTATGGTTCAAAAAGATATAAGTGTTGAGGAGATATTAAGATTAGGTTGGCAAAATGAAAAACTAGATGTTAGAGTATTTGATACTAAAAATATTTACATTCAAAAAGGAGATACAAAATATCGAGTTTTGAGTAACAATAAACCAATTAATCTTAGTGATGCTCCAAAATTCAAAGAACTTGCTAAAAGTTCAAAGTTAGAATTTAAAGAATTTAGCAATGGAGACTTTATTGATAGATTATTAACGATTGCTAATGGTAACGATTAATCTACAAAATATTTTGCAAAATATTGATTTACAAACAATTTCCATAATTATTGGATTTGCTCTTACGATTGTAACACTACTAATAAAAATTAAGCAGGATAGGTTTTCTAAACTAATTATATTTTCGGATAAAATAAATGAATTGCGGACACAAACTTCAAAAATACATCCTTATGAAGACTATGCTTCATACAAAGCTCAAAGTTTATTAAAACAACAAATGAATTTATATGAACTTATTTCTTATTCAATATTTAAAAATTTAATAAAAGAAAAAGATGCCCTTAATTTACTTGAAGACGATATGAATTATTTTTATGAGAAAAATAAAAATATGATAGAATCTGATTCAAGCATTATTTATTTTTCAAGATTAATAAGGAAATGGTCAAAAAAAGAAAAAAATAAATATATTAAGTTGCTGATTATTAGCTTACTTCTGGGAGCTATAGGAATTACTATCTTTCTATTAATCATCTCATAACAATAGGTACAAATCCTTCAGAAGTAGGTTCTAATAACTGATTTTGATTATTCGTAATTGTCATACTCTCAAACATATTCTGAAATTGTACCATTGCATTTCTCATACCACTCATTTGTTCTTTTAATTCAAAAATATCTTTCTCATATTTATTTTTTTGTTCTAATGTAGGTTCTTTAACAGAATAAACTTTTTCCATTATTTCAGCACTTAATTTACTTTCAGATAAATGCCCATAATAATACATTCCAGTATCTAAAGAGTGTCCTGCAAACTTCACATAAGCTTTTGGAGATAATTCCTGAATCAAAGGACTAAGTCGAGTGTGTCGCAGTAAATAAGGCCATATTGGTTTTCTTATTCCTGCTCGTTTTCCTAACTCTTTAATGTATCCAGAAAAAGCTGAACCAGTCATTTGTTTATTTCTATTTCTCGGAGTTGGAAAAACAAAATCAGAATCACTAACATTTGGAAAGGGAAATTCTTGCCTGTATCTTTCTAAATGAATTATAGATTCTTTTAATTCATTAATTCTCGCTCTTTTTGTTTTTACTGAATAAAGTTTTACTCTTTTATTTTCAGTATCAATATCATTCCATTTTAATTTTAATAATTCTTCAGGTCTTCCTGCACTTTCAAAAGCTAACATAATTAATGCTTTGTATCTCAATTTTTCTGTAGTTCTTATTAGTATCTCTATTTCTCTTTCAGTCAGCATTGTACTTGCGTTTATCTTCTCGTGGTTTCTTTCGTCTTTCATTTTGATGTCTCTAAAATCATCAAATCTTTTACTCCAATTTTTATAATGCCATCTTAGAAATCTTTTCAAAAGAGATTTAACATCATTTTGAGTTGAAGGAGACAACGAAGAATTATTTACTACAACTAAAAAATCTCTTAAATTTTTCAGAGTTATGATAGATAATGGTTTTTCAAAAACATCATAAATTTGTATCATTGTTCTTGCTCTACCTTTTCGTGCTGTTTCAGATTTAGAATTAATTTTACAATACTCTAAAAAGTTATTAATTAACTTTTTGTCTTTAGATGGAATTTTACTTTCAATCTTATCCATTAAGAGAATTGTTTCGCCTTCCTCATTTTTTAATTTTATATTATATTTTGGATATTCTTTTTTCATTTTATCAACGACAAATTCAATTTCTTATAAAAAAATAATGTAAAGTATTTAACATTTGTTTGGATTAGACTTAATTTGTCGTCGGCAAAAGACGAAATACAATAATTAAACATTTTAATGTTTATTTAATAACAAAGGGTTCTATGAAATAATCTTTTGATATCTTACTACTCTTGCAATGCTTTTCTCTTAATTCATTTGCAAAATCTTCATTATCTTTTTTATATTTATTTAATAATCTTATAGCTTTTTTTAGTTTAGAAGAAATATTTTTTCTTCTCAATAATTCTATATCAAAAAGTTGTTTAAAAAATTCCTGAGAAGGACAAATTTCTTTAGATTTTTTATATGAACAAATCCCTTCTTTTGATTTTAAAATTTGTTCCACAGATTTAATTAATTCTTTATCTGGTTCAATAAAATAATCTACAACCATATTTTTTATTAGTATCTCTGAGCATTTATACCAATTTATTGAATAAAAATTAGGATTAATTAATTTTTTAGAGTCTTTTTTTAATAACCATCTTTCATTATCTAATTTTAGTAATCCTATTTTAACAAAATAATTACAATATTTTCTTATATCACTTAGACAATTATTATTGATTTTTCCCAGAATATTTTGAACAGTAAATTCTTTATCTTCAATAGCTAATAATTCATAAAAGATTTGAGTTTCTGGGCTTTTCTTCTTTCTCCTTTTTATTTTTGATTTAGATAAAACCTTTTTCATAGATTTAGGTAAAGTATTTTTTATAAATAACTTTCTAGTGAGAGGAATTAAGTTGCTTATTTCCTCTCTATAAAAGGGTTTTTTATTTTGAATAGATAAATATTATATAGAAACAAAAAACCTCGTAAATTTACCCTAAAAAACGAAATTTAACATAAAAATAAAGATGGATGATATACAAAAAATCAAAAAAGAAACTTTAGATAAGTTATTTTACGAAATCGGAAAACAGCAATTTGACTTTGAAGTTTGTGGATTGTGTAAAGATAAAGAAGGAAATACAAAACCTAAAGGAAAATGGATTGCATACAGCAAAGTTGGGTTTGATGTAGAAAAAAATAAAACAGAATTTAATAAAATAAATTGTAGAACTATTTTACCTATAGAAATTGTTTTAGATATAGAAACAAGAGAAGGTATAGAGGAAATATTAGAAATCTTAGACAAAAATAATTTTTATTATAGATGTTATGATACTGGTTCTAGAGGTTATCATTTGCATTTATTTTTTGATAATGAATTATCTGAAGAAGAAAAAGGAGAATTTATTGCAGTATTCAATGCAGACATGACTAAAAAATCAAAAAGGAATGTTATTGCTCTTGAAGAATATCCTCATTGGAAAACAGGAAATCCTAAAAAATTGTACAAGCAAAAAGAAGGAACAAATGCAGGGACTAGTCTAAATAATTTCATAGAAAATTACATCCCTAAAAAATATGAAGAAATATTAAAAGATAAAAATTTATTTAATAACTTAAACAAAGAATTTGAAAAGAAGATTGTAGGAGAAGAAATTTCAAGAAAAACAATTTTCTTATCTTTATGTTCAGTTTGGCTAAAAGGAAAAGAAAATAAATTGCATACTTTCATTAGTTCTATAAGTTCTTCTGGAAAAAGTTATTTATGTAAAAAAATCATTCTGATGTTTCCTGTAGACAACGTTATTTATAGAAGTAAGATAAGTGCAGAAGTTTTTACTTATTGGCATGAAGGAGAAGATGATTGGACTTGGGATGGCAAAATTCTCTACTTAGAAGACATAAGTCAAAATTTATTGGATAGCCCTACTTTCAAAGTTATGTTAAGTGAAGGTTCTTATGCGACTGTAACAAGAAATCAAAAATCTGTAGATATTTTAATCAGAGGGAAGCCTTTGATACTTCTAACAACTGCGTCTACTAATCCAAACGATGAAATAATCAACAGATTTCAAATTTTGTCATTAGATGAATCAGAAAGCCAAACAGAAAACATTATTAAAAAAATGGTTTCACAAGAAATTGAAGAAGAATATGACGAAGAACTAAGAAACTCTTTAAAATTTCTAAAAGAAGAAGAAATCTTTATCCCTTATGCTTCAAATATATGTAATTATTTTTTAGAGAATAAAGCAATGAAGAATATTAAAATGAGAAGAGATTTTCCAAGATTATTAGATTTGATTAAATGTTCTACGACTCTATATCAAAAACAAAGAGAAAAAGATGATAAAGGAAGATTAATTGCTACCCAACAAGATTATGAAATATCTCAAGAGTGCATTAACTATATAGAGTATAATACATTTCTAGGATTAACTCATAGTTTGAAAAAAGCTTTTGATTATTGTAAAGATTATTATGGTAAGAATGGCAAATTTAATGCTAAACAAATTCAGACAAAACATAGTTTTGTTTCGGATGCAATGTGGTATAAATATTTAGAAGAATTATCTAAAAGAGATTTATTAGAAAAATCTCAAAAAGAGGAAGAAGGTTCTTTTAAGAAAGTAACTTATTACAAAGTGATAGATAAAAAGAGTATTTGTTTACCAGATTATCAAATTCTTATAGAAAAATATTAAGAAAATAATTAATTCTCTCAGATAAGTGATTGATTTACTTTATTTACTTGAATTGTTGAGTTAATTTACTAATTCAAGTAATTCAAACAAATAAAGCGAAAATCTTAGACCAAAACCGAATTTATAATATATATTTAAGAAAATTTTTCTACCACCAACTTTTTGTATCCTATAGGATATTATACTATAGGATATGAGATTAGTAATTATGTTGTTATATATAATAAATTAAATCCTCTAATGTGTGAAAATTCATACAAGGTTATTTTATGGGTGTTTTTCGAGAAATTTTACACTATAAAATAAGGTAGATAAAATAAAATAATATCAAAGTTAAAATAAAAAGTATTTTTTAATAATTGAATTACCAAATGCGGATATGACTGTAACTATATTATTTTAAATTTCTCTTCATGATTAAAAAATACTCAAAGGAACATATATTTTTTTAAGTAAAATAGTTTTAAGTAAATTATGAAATCAAGAAAATTAGTTATTTATCAGGATAAAGAAAAAGGTTCTATCTTTGTTAGAACTACAAAAGAGAAAGATGGAAAGTTTGTTATTGAATCATCTGATAAAGGAAAAGCTGTTAGTGAAGGTATTTCAGAAAAAGAATTAGGACAATTAATCAAAGAGAAACTTAATCAAATAAATTTAGAAGAAGAATAATCTTTAAATCTCTCTTACGAGAAAATCATTTGATTGACAAAAAGTAGTTCCAAAGTCATCTTTTGAAGTTGTAGAATAAATAATATTTCCTGAATAATCTCTTGAGGTAGGATCAAGATAATAATATTTAATTCCATCTTTAGTAATATATCTTTCAGTTCCATCCAAAGTTATTCCTTCAACTAAAGAAATTCCTATTATCGCATGATTACATTCAATGGAAGTTAAATATTGAGCATTATATCCCATCTTTCTTAATAAAGCAGAAGTCATAACCGTACTATCAGCACAGAGACCTTGTTTTTTAACAATAGTCTCCATTGGAAAATTTGCCCAATCAGGCAAACCTTTTCCTGAAAAATCTGCCTTTGTGTAATCATAATTAAAAGAACGAGAAAAAGCTATAACCATCATTAATTTATCTGCACTATTATAATTTTCTGTATTTGCTAATTCATTCATTATCTTAGCAACTTCTTCTAATTGAATATCATCTCTGTTAATCAAATTTATTTTTGGCATTTTTTCATAAGAAGCAACAACATCTTCGCTTAAAGTTATATCAAACTGAAACTTCTTTGTAAAAATTAACCATTCATTTCCATAACGCCAATCAAAACTATAAGTTCTAGGAAGATAACTGGAAAGAGGATGATTATCATAACCATCTAAAACTGAATCGCTATCTGTATCTGAATTAAATCTATCTGTTCCAGTTTCAATTTCTAAATAATCAGGAAAAGCATCGTTGTCGCTATCATCAGGTTCGCAAGAATGTTGTAAACTATTACAAGTATAATATTGGGGACATGATTTGTCTTGATATTGTAAATCATTAATACAACAATCAAAAGAACATTCTGGTTTAACACATTTGTTTAAATTTGCATCACAAACCAATCCATTTGAGCAACCTGCATCTAGACAACAAGTATTACTAGTTTCCCCTTTATCTCGATAGCCATCTCCACAAACAATAGTATAACATCCTAAATTATCTGACTTTGTTCTATCTGGATAACATATTTGGTCTTCTTTACAGATACATTTGGAAGGAGCATTTAAACAAGTATCTCCTTCATTATACTTACAAGAATTATCCTCTTCAAACAAATTCCAAGAAGATTTTTTTTCTTCATCTCCATTTATTGAATTAGAAGTATTTTGATAACTAAAAAATAAGATGATTAAAAGAATAATTATTGTTAAAGGAATAATATAATTAAAAAATTTTTTAAAATACTTCTTACTTGAAGACATTTTAATTAATAAGAAGATTTAATACATTTTCCATAGGAACAATAAGCATTGTCTCTGCAATCTGAATTTGAATTACATTCAAGAATTTCACAATCAATTAATACACATTGACTATTTTGACAAGCCATATTACAAAGTTCTCCATTTCCTAAATAATCATATCTTGCATTATTACAAGGTCTCATTATACTACAAGGAACATTTAGAACTTTTCCATTATTCTCTATTTCTTTTTTTTCTAAACTATCACAAACATTATTATAATTAGTATCAAAACAACAATTTCCATTATATTTAATATATTCTCCTTCACATTTGAGAGATGTTATTTTTTCTTCCTTAGACGAATTAACAGAAACAATAAGAACCAATAACAAAACAATAATTACAGAACCAATAATATAACCTATTTTATTTTTCATTTTATTTATACATCTATATATCGATGTATCTTTTATTTATAAACATTGTTATCTCGATGTATGATTTTCAAGTATGCAGAGGTAAAATGTATGTTAAAAGTTCTTAATATTTTATCTAAGGGAGAATCAAAATATAAAATAATGTTTAAAGAGACTAGGGTTAGTCATATCACATTGCAGGAAGTTCTAAAATATTTAGCAAAGAAAAAATTTATTTTAAGAAACGAAATAGGGTATAAAGATGTTGATTATAAAATTACTGATGAAGGTAAAAAGTTTTTTAAAAAATTAGAAGAGTTGAAGGAAATTTTGGAATAAATTTTTATAGTTCTTATATTCATCAAAAGAATGGTTGAAGAAGATGTATCTACAAAAGCACATAATATTAGAAGTCGTGTTTTAAATTATGCAATAATAATTGAGATGGAACTTGCAAATTTTATTAGAGATTATTTTATTGAAAACGATGATAAGAAAATAAAATTTGGTGAATGGATATTGGGTAAAGAATTTTTTACATTTGAACAAAAAATACAAATATTTCAAAAAATTATTGGAGAAAATATAAATTTAGAAATTTTTGTTTTGGGTAAAGGAGAATATAATTTAGGACAAAATAAAAAAGGACTTATGAGAAAAATTAGATATATGCAAGAAATAAGAAATGTTATAGCTCATCAACACCCATTTAGAGACGAAGGAAATAATGAGATTGCTATTAAGTATAATTTTAATGGGAAAAAGAAAGAAATCATTCTGAATGAATCTTTCTCAAATAATTTTTTTAAAGAATATTGTGAAGTATCTGATATTCTTAGATATGTCTCCAACGAATTATTTAAAAAACAATAGAAGAAATATAAGTTTTATTTCAAATAACTATATTCAAACATAACAAAACTTATGAATTAATCTAAAATAAAACTTTATGACAGAACTTGTTGAAGATAGATTTGACCAAATTATAAACAACTTAGAAGAAATCGAAAAGAAATTAGAAGAGAAAGTTAATAATAAAGAAAAACTTTCTAAGATTTCTAAACTAAAAAATTCTCATATTCATATAATGATTAACACAGAAGAAAAAAACAAACTAGTGCAAAAGGCAAAAGATGATGGTTTGGATTTTTCTGAATGGTGTCGTAGAAAGATTAAAGAAGATTCTCAACTTAGTAGAATTGAAAATAAAATTAATAGATTAGTCAAACATGGAAGATAAATTCTCATTAAAACATTTTGTAGATTTACTGAATAAGATAAATGAAAAAAAGATTAACAATTCTTTAGATGAAAAAGATGTATTCAGATTACAGGTTTTACTTCTCCATCTTTACACCGATTATTTGTTAATAAATATTATAAAAAAAGATTTGCCTCTCCATAAAGATATGTTAAAAGAAAGCGAAGGCTTTAATTCAAGGCTTCATATAATCAATGCGAAAAAGATTTTAGATGATAAGGGATTTACTGCGATAAAAAAATTAAATTCTATAAGAAATACATTACAACATGATTATGAATTCGATACTGATTCTATGAAGAACAAAATAGAAAGTATAAAAGAATTATCTCCTATCAAGTTTCCAGACTTTAATAATTTTGATAACTTAGGAAAATTACAATTAATTTGTGTCCCTTATATAAACTCATTAAGAGGATATCTTGGAAGAATAGACGGAAATGGTAAACCTGAATTAATAGTTTATAAGATAGATACTAAAACAAACCCTTGGAGCATAAATTTTACATTTACTGGATTTAAGACTTAGCTAATTATGATAAGAATATTTATAGCAACTTTTATTTCATTGTAAAGTGCCCTGTTTTAAAAGTAATTTTTTCTCTTTTCTTTATAGTTCCATAAGTATGGTGTATAAAAACTCCAAATTGTATTTCTCCTTTTTTATCAAACAATTCCTCAAATCTTTTCTCTTCAAAATCTAAAGTATATTCAAATGTTTTAGAACTATGTTTTGGAATTTCAATTTCTTTAAAGAAAGGGGCTTCTTGAAAAATATTACCTATCTCTATGTAAACCTTTTCTATTGTTGTAGGAGTATTTGATAAATTTCTTAATCTTATTCTAACTCCGATATGTTCATATCCTCGTGCAATAGTAACTCCAAATCCATGTCTTTGAAAATAAGCACTTTCTAATTTAAGCTTTGGTTTATTATTTTTAATATGCCAAAATAAACTTATAACTCCTGTAAGAGAACCTAATATTCCCATAACTAAACTTAGAGTTATTAAATCAATCATTCTAATCTAACCACCAATTTTCAGGACAAGGGGTTTCTTTTAATTCATAGTTCTTTGAATCTTCTTCTTTACAATATTCATCTCCATAATTATGTATACAAACTTTAACAGAATAACATCTATCACGTCCTTCAAAGCCACAAGTAGGACAATCTAATTTTAGTATAAAATCCTTAATACCCAATGTAAGATTTTTTCTTATTTGAACACATTCTTTTGAGCCTGTTTCAAAACTTTTATCTTGTTCCAATACTCCTCTAAGAATATTACTACAATTTTTATTCCAAAATTCCATCTGAAAAAAATCATTTTCATGTTCAGGTAAATTTTCTATAGAATTAGAATTAAACCCATATTCTCCTGATAAATCTTTCATATAAAAATTGAGGTATTTCGCACCTGTTTGTCCAAAATTAGTTATACGAAAATTTAGATACCTTTTTTTAAGATAAGAGGTTCCATCTACAGTTTTGGATATATCTGCAACCTCTTGAGTACTGAATATATGATTATCTGTAAGTGCAATATTCATATCAGGCTTTATTTTTGAATTTGTTTCAGTTTGAAGATTATATGCCCACAATGCAAGAATAAGTGTAAGGATGGCAATAATAAATGTAGCACAAGCTAAAATTAAAAAACTCCATTCTCTTAATTCTTCAATCTTACATTTCATAAATTTAATACCCCATTAGAAAATTTATATCTTTCTATAACCTAATTTATCTCTATTGTCCTGTCTTTTTGAATAAATTAATAATTATAAAGTGTATTGGAATTATAACTAATGTAATCCACACAAGATAAAAACATACAAATTTTAATAAAAATTCATATGGAGATTTTTTTAAAGAAAAACCAAATGAAGGTTCAAATTCAAATGATTCAATATTTTTTGATGAATCAGAAATAAATGTTATCATTGGCGTAAGAGTCATATTGTAAATTTCATTAAGTTTGATTTCTTTTTTGATTATTTTATCCTCTCTATAAGATATCTGAAATTTCTGATTATTAATTGAAAGATTATAATTTAATATAGCTCTTGAAGGGATATCAATATAAGATTTGTCATAAAAATGTAAATCGTATCTTTCAAAACTTAATTTTGTTCTTGTAAAACTTTCTATAAAATTAGTTGTTAATTCATCTTGTATTACTGATTCGTTTAAGTTTCCAATTTGAAGTAAATACGTATTAGTTCCTACATCAAACCCAATAGTTTTAATAAGATTATCTTCTATGTCATACTCTGAAAAAGGTGTATAAATAATAATAGATAATAATAAAGGTAACACAATAATAAAAGGTATCCATATTAATTTAGATTTCATATTTTTCTTTTCTCCAATTTCTCCTAAAAGATAATCATTAAATTTTTTAAGATGATAAGTATCTTTCCCTCGTTCCTCTTTTGTTAAGTCTTTATGCCCATCAATAATTTTTTGAAGATGGTCTTTAGATAATTTTTTATTGATAGAAGACATACTAATGTCTAATTTAGTTAAATCTTCATCTAAAATATTAATTCCATTTATGAAATAGAAAGAATGCCATTCAGCAACTCTTTTTTTGTGTTCAAATTTTTCTTTTATAGAATAATAATCTTTAATAAAATCTCTTAATTTTTTATCTAAATTTTCATATGATTCGGAGTCATATTTTTTAACCTTTTGTATTATATCCTGAAGATGATAGAACAAACTTTCAACCAATGGACAAGAACTTGTCGCCTTTCCTGATAAGAACTCTTCAAGTTCTTTAATTAACTTCTTTATTTCTTCATCATCAAAATTTTTTTCTTTAATCTCATCTTTAATATCAGAAAATTGTTTAACTAATGTTTCTGAAATCTTGACATATTCTTTAGAATCTTCCAATGATTTTTTTTCTAGTTTTTTTAAGTATTTCTTAAACTTTCTTACATTTTTAACAAATTCAGTATACTTTTTTAATTCTAAATAAAAATTTTTATCAGGAGCATCTATAATCGCAGAATATAATCTTGTAAGTTCTTCTTTGTGTCTCATAAAATTTTAAAGATAATGTTATTTAATAATTTGTCCATAATTGACATTATAAAAAAAAAGAATAAAAAATTTAAATTAATTAATTTTATTTTTCGTCTTCACTTAATCTAATTTCTTTAGTCTCTGTTCTACACTCAAGAGAACTATCGTTCCATTCATCTTCTGAATTGTTATTTGGTTCTGTCATTTTTAAATTAAATACCTATACATTTGAATAGATATTATTGAGATTGTTGCGCATATAAATCCTAACCTCATTATCGTTGATATCCAAACATATGTATTGTTTTTGTTTCTATATTTTTTAAAATTTTCCTCTATTATTTCTAAATATTTTGTAGTAAGAGTCTTTCTAAAATCCTTCTTTGTGCCTTTTTTATATGATTCTACTAATGAATCTAATTTTATTAATCTGAATTTTATTGCCCTTAAATTCATTAAAAGAACAAATGGTAAGAATAAAGTAAAAATACTGAAATGATGGAAAATGGTAAAAATTAGGGGCATTTTATCTAATTGATTTAAAAAATAAGAATTAAACAAAATTGTGAACATTAAAGTGAGAGCTACTAAAATTGTATTCGTTTTAGATTCTAATGTATCATATAAATTTGAACTATACTTAAATTGATTCTTGATTTCTTCAAAAATAATATCTAAATTTTTATCTTCCATTTAAAATTTCTCTAATTTTCATTTTTAATTTTCTTTCATTAATTAAGTAAAAATTTAAATTAGAATTTTTAATAAATCTGTAAATTGAATAAGGAAATCCCACAACAAATACTATCAATGAAATAATGGAGATTAACGAGATGATTATATGTTCTTTATAGATATAAATAATTAATTGAACAAAATTCAATTTAGGTACATAAAAAGTATCATATCTATTGTCAATTCCTTCAAAATCTAAATTTATTTCTACTTCTCTTCCAGGATATAAAAATATAATAGGTTCTGTTTTATTTGTAGATAAATTTGAGAACAATATTTTATTTCCTCCTTTTTCATCAATGAATTTTCCCGTAAGAGTACAAATTTGACAAGGAGCACAATTTACTAATCCTACATCACATACTTCAAAATATAGCAATACTTCTTCTCCAGCTTTTGGAATATCTGGATAGTAACTAATCTGAAATTTTCCTGCCAAATCAAACATTTGCATTTTAGGAACTGTTGGAGTAGGCTGATAATTGTTAGTTAAAGGGAGTATAAAATAAAATGTTATTTGCATAAGTGCCATTAATGAAATAAATAATACTATCAAAACTGAAGTTAATTTAATATCTTGAATTTTCATAGTTTTGATTAATACAAATCCGAATATGGACATAAGCAAATAAGGCCAATAAATATGAATCATAGCAGGATAGATTATTAGCAGACCTATCAAGAAGAAAAATGCTATTATTAGATAACTAGCTGAGGAATCTTTTGTCATTAAAAATGATATTTAATATACTAAATAAATTTTATTATATTAAATACATACAATAATTCTAAAAATACTCAATACTTTAAATTATTATGTCAAAAACAAATGATTTAGAAAAATTTATATCTTTTATGGGATGGTATAGTGAGAAAAAAAATATTATGAAAATTTTCGCAATCTTCACGATATTATTTTTTATTCTTGTTCTTTGGGATTTTATAAGAAGAAATCCTAGTCCAAAAACTCTTATAATTTTTTTTATTGTTAATACAATATATATTGGTTTGTCATTTCTATTTCTCTATTTTATAAATGAAAAAGTTATAACTTTTTTACAATCAAAAAAAGAAGATTTTCAGAAAGGTAAAATATGGTTTTTTAAAATGATTAATTTAGACACTCCTTTATTTTTAATTTCTCTCTCTAGACATTTTTATAATCTTATGATTTTTACTTTTGCTTTAATGATGATTATTTGCATAATGTATGCAGTAATCTTAATAATTGCTGTCCCAGTAGTTTTTGTGATGTCTTTTTTTACATCTAATGGAATATTAACTTTTCCTTCGTTTGTAATCTTGCTTAATATTGATATAGGATTAATTCTTTTCTTTTTAGTATACATTGAAGATAATTATTTTTCGAATAGAATATTATTACTTTTTTTATTTAATGAATTTGAAAAAATACCTTTAAATAAAAAGTCT
>JAUVHP010000028.1 GCA_030593225.1 archaeon | reverse complement strand
TGAAAAAGATGTTTATGCACAACCTGTTGCAATTACTGCAACACTTGATATTTATTCTCCAAGAAAATTAAAAATGTTTTGCTGGTCTGACTAAAATTATAAAAACACTTTCTAACTTTTTTATTTATGAAAAATATAATTTATTCTAACATTTTTCGGCATAGCCACAAAATTTTTTCAATATTTCTGATGAGTCCTTTTCAATTAAATTGTAGGTTTGAAAAGAACTAATGAATAAAACAAATCTTATATTCAAAGAAGTTTTAGAAAAAATAGAACCTCCAAAAGAAACAATAAAATTTATTGAAGATTCATTAGATGATTTTTTGAAAAAAATAAACAAAAAAATAAAATCTTCTAAAATTAAAGCAGAAGTTTTTATTGGAGGAAGTTTTGCAAAAAAAACAGTAATAAAAAAAGATTATTATGATTTAGACATTTTTGTGCGTTTTGATAAAAAATACAAAGACGAAAATCTTTCAGAATTAACATTTAAATTACTAAAAGGAATAAAAAACATTTTAAAAATTCATGGTTCACGAGATTATTATCGTGTGAAGTTATCACCAGATTTTTTTATAGAAATAATTCCTGTGCTAAAAGTTAAAACACCAAAAGAATCAGAAAATATTACAGATTTATCTTGCTCACATGTAAAATACATAAATAAAAAAATAAAATCCCAAAAAATATTGGATGATATAAAAATAGCAAAGGCCTTTTGCCACGCAAATAATTGTTACGGGGCAGAATCTTACATTGGAGGATTTTCTGGATATGCTTTAGAATTATTAGTTTATCATTACAAAGGATTTTCCAAATTATTAAAAGAGATTGTAAAATCAAAAGATAAAATAATAATTGATACAGAAAAGCATTATAAAAACAAAAGAATAATTTTAATGGATTTAAACAGTTCTAAATTAATTTCTCCAATTATTTTAATTGACCCAACCCATAAGCAGAGAAATGCTCTAGCTGCACTTTCAAATGAAACTTTTGAAAAATTTAAAAAATCTGCCAAACAATTCTTAAAAAATCCAACAACAAAATTCTTTGAAATTCAAAAAACAGATTTAGAAAAAATAAAAACACAAGCACAAAAAAATAAATTTGAATTTATATTAATTGAATCAAAAACAAATAAACAAGAAGGAGATGTTGCAGGAAGTAAACTTCTAAAATTCTATAAACACTTAACAATTGAAATAGAAAAATATTTTGAAATAAAAAATAAAGGATTTAATTATAATCACAAACAATCTGCAAGATATTTTTTTACAGTAAAAAAGAAAAAAGAAATATTGTTTAATGGACCAGATATAAAAGATAAATCAAATATAAAAAAATTTAAATCACAACACAAAAAAACTTTCATAAAAAATAAAAAAATCTATGCAAAAGAAAAAATTGACTTTACAATAAATGAATTTATTAAAAAATATAAAACTAAAAATAAAAAAATAATAAAAGAAATGTATGTTAGAGGATTGAAAGTTTTGGATTAATTTTTCAAAGTCAAATCCAACATACTTGCAAAGGCCTCAGCAAAAAATTCTGAATTTAACCAAATAGCAATATCATCATCTTTTGCATTTTTTGTAGTATAAAATAAAATTTCTTTTCTATCAACAATAAATACTTTAGCGTCAATATCCATTTTCTTAATTTTAACTTCAAATTTTTTTTCAAGTTCTTTAATCAAATCATTTTCACCAGATAAAGCAATTATAATTTTTATATTATTTTTTTTAAGTGCTTTAAATGTTTGCTGAAATATTCTGGATTTTGAATTCATATCTTCTGCACTTGTACAAATCACAACTTCTTTAGTAGCGTTTTGTATAATTTCCCTTAAATGATTAGAAATATTTGATTTTCCTTTAAGAGAAGCTGAAATATCTTCTTTTTTAATTGGACACATTCCTTCATCATATAAAGAAGTTATCTTCCCATATTCTTCTGTTTCCTTAATTTTAGACAAACTAACAATTCTATCTTTAGCATCTTTCTCAACATTATTTTTCAATTTCTCAAGAATAATTTTCGGCTTAACTCCAAGATATTTAACTGGTTTATCTAATTTAGCAATAGCAAATCCTCTTTTTTCCAAACTCTCTAAAACATCATAAGTTCTACTTCTAGGAACACCTGAAATCGAAGCCGCTTTTCCAGCCGACGCAATCCCAACACTAAGCAAAGCTAACCAAACCTTTGTCTCATAAACATTCAAACCAAAAAGGTCCTTAATTTTACTTACTAATTCTTGTCTAACTAACATATAAATTTCACAGAATTTTGTTTTATAAAACCTTTGTTTTTGTTACTTTCCTGTAGTGAGAACATAAGCAAAAGATTTTTATATGAAATTTATCCCCCAATAACATGTCAATTAAAGACAAATATCTAAATACAAAAGATTGGGCAAAAAATAATTTAACAAAAGAAAATTTAAAATTACATCTAGCTGATTCTACAACTGCCGTAGCTATATTTACACCAATATCTGCCTTTGTAGAAAAATATATTTTAAGTATGGATAATTATGATTCTTTTTTGGCAAGAGCCAGTGTAATAACTTTGATGTATTCTGGAGTTGGAACTTTAATTTCAAGAGCAGGAGAAATTGATAGAAGATGGTTTAAATTAGAACCAAAATCAAAAGAAAAAATATTTTCTCATGACATTTTTAAAATCGCAAAATATTCTTTTTTATTAACATTTCCATTTTATCTTTTTCTTGGATGCAAAGATTTAAAGGAAGTTTGCATCGGAGCTGCAGTGTCTTCAGTTAGTGCAATCAGTGCTTTAATTATGTCTGATGTAACAAGAAGTTCTTTTGGATTAGATATACAATATTCTAAAAATATTATCAATAAACTAAAACCAAAAGCAAAAAAAGGATTAGTAACTTTAATTGCTGTAGCTTCAATAGCTTCAACAACAGGAGTTTACAAATTCAATCCTGATAAAGAATTTTTATATAATGTTCAAGAAAAAGCACAAGAAATATTTTATTCTCCTAAAAAAACATTGGACTATCTAATCAACCAACCAACAATCATTCCAATAAAAATACCTGCAGTAATAAATGGCATTGCAGGATAGAATTTTTCCTTTTTAGAAAAAAAGAATAAATAACTTAATCCAATAGTTGCCCCCAAAGTTACAAATAAAGCAGAAATAATTCCAAATCTAACCATAAAAACTCCTGCAGCGATTATTGGAAAAATAACATCTCCTCCTCCAAGAATAGCAAGATTAACTTTGACTTTCTTTTTTTTCATTTCTGCTTTTGTCATTTTCTGCAACTTTAGTTTAGTTTTCTTAGGAAGATATGGAATAAAAAAACCTCCAAAAATCTTTAGTTTTTGAATTTGATATTTTGCCATCTTCTGCATAATTCCAGATTTCCAAACAGCCCACATATCATAAATAGAAATTAAAATTAAAAGAAGAATAATCGTCAAAACATTTAATATTGGAACAAACACTGCAGCAATCCCAGGATAAATAAATAATTCTGTAGCATTATGAACTAAAAAATCTCTCTTGTAAATTTTTACAAACGCAAGAGGTAAGGCAATTATCGTCGCTATAACTATTGAATACCCAAATTTTCCTAAAACAGAATTAAAAGAAATCCCCAACGCAATTATAACCACAATAAAAAACCATAATCTTAAAATAAATGCCGCATCAAATTTATTCAGCAAAAACAAAAGTGCAACAGCAATTATAAAAGCAATAATAATAGAAGGAAATAATTTATAAAAATCTGTTTCAGTTTCAATTTTTGGAGTGTCCATTCCAAACGGAAGTTTATTTTCTTCATCAGAATAATGATTCACTACATAAAGTCCAATAAACTGGGTTACAATAAACATTCCTAAAAGAATTGCAATTATTTTCCAATTATGTTTCATTCGAATTGTTCCCCAATATTAATTCTGATGCATGAGGAATTTTGAAAAAATTTTACTTTCATATTATCACCTGATTATTATATAATAAAATATATTTATAAATCCTTTTCTTATAATTTTAGTATGCAAAAAAGGGGAATGTCAACAATTATAACTACTGTAATTATGATTGTTTTGGTTTTGGTTGCCGTCGGTGTTGTGTGGGGGATAATACAAAATCTTCTTTCTGAAGAAACAGAAGAAATCTCGTCAGGACTTGATAGAATTACATTAAAAATTGTTGGAAGTTCAGTAGATTTTTCAGAAAGTGGAAAAGTTTCACTTATCATTAATAGAGATATTGGAAAAGGTGATTTAATTAAAATAAGAATAATTTTATATGACGAAGAAGGAGATGGTTATTCAGAGGATGTGGATGCTTCAACACTAACAGAACTTGGGAGTAAAAAATTCTCAATAACCACAGGAGGATTTTCAGATATTCAAAAAATTTCAATCGCACCAATTACTGAATCAACCTCAGGAAAAGAAACTCTTAAAGGAATTACAAACACGTATAAAATTCCCTCATAATTCCAAAGAATTTTTAAAGAATAATTTATTAAAGAATATATGATAAAAGTTGGTGTAAAAAAAAGTATTGGTAAAAAATCTATACCTCTCCAAACAAATAAAACTGAAAAAATTCTTGTAGAAAATTTTGTTTCATTGCAAAAAGTAATGGTAAATTTATCTGAAAATTTTACAAATCTTTCATCTCAAATATCAAAATTATTAAAATTATTTGAGTCCTCTGCAAAAACATTAGTTGAAAAAGGATTTGAAGATAATCAAGAAATCGTAAAAAAATTAGATTCATTAATTGACCAAAATAAAACAATTGCAAGAGGAGTTGCACTTTTACATGAAACAGAAGAAGAACACGAAATGCCAAGACCTCTTCCAATTCCAAAACCTATGCCAATGATTCCAAAACCAAATATACCTCCAATGCAAAAACCCAAAATAATTCAAAATCCACCAACACCTCCGCAAGAAGGACAGCAACCTTCAATAAATATGCAAGAATATCAAAAATCAATTTCTTCCCCTTAAAATGCAAAAACAAAAAACAGATTTTGCAACAATTTTTTTATTGGAATTTACAAAACAATTAATTGAAAATTCAAAATCTCAAGAAATTATAGAACTAGAAAAAAAAGAAAAAATAATAGAACCAGAAGAAATCAAATACTTAGAAAAATTAGAGGTAAAAAACAAAAGGCAAAAAAAATTTCCAATAAAAATCCCATTAATAAAACAAGCACAACAAATTAATTTAATTAAAAAACCACTAATAAAACAAACCCTTCAAAAATTAATAATTCCTAAAACAAAACTTCCACCAAGATTTCAAAATATTCAGCCAATATCAACAAAAAGGGAAATTGATTTGGGAAAACTTAATCCAGTTTTAGAAGACCCAATGGCACAATCAATAGAATGTGGCGGACCAAACACACAAATAAAAATTATAACTTCTAGAGGTAAAAAAATAACAAAAATAATATTAACAAAAGAAGAAATAAATAAAATTATAGAAACATTTTCCAAGATAACAAGAATTCCTGCAATGGAAGGAATTTATAAAGTGGCAGCAGGAAATTTAATTCTTTTAGCAGTAATTTCAGAAATTATTGGAACAAAATTTGTAATAAGAAAAATTCCACAACAAACCCAAAGAATTCCAAACCAAAGATTTCCTCTAAGAAGAATGCCTCAAAGACCAATGCAAAAAAGAAGAATGGTTAGGAGATAAATTTATTTTGATTCAATAATTCTTAAAGCCCTCGCTGCTAATTTTCTTTGGAGCAATAAATTGTTTTATTTTTTCCTCACGTGCCAAGGCCTCTTCTCTACTCAAAGGTTTGAAAAAAACAAAAATATTTTTTAAACAATCATTAAAATTTTCCCTACGACCAATAAGAACTAACCCAATAAAAAATATAAGTATAAAAATTCCCCAAGTAAAAATTGAAACAAAATAAGCCCAATCAATAAAATCAATCACATCAATACATCTAGGGCAAGAAGCCCCTCCGCAATCAATTTTTTCTTCATCATAATTCTTCTCTCTATCAAAACAATAAGAACAATAAGTGGGGATGTTCTGCTCCACAAGAAAAATATCAACCCTCTTAAAATTTTTTATAATTTCTTTTTCCTGAATTCTTCCAACAATATTTCCAGCACTATCAAAAATCTCAATTAACTCTTGCCCGCACCACTCAGTTTTCTTAACCTTAATAGGAACCGCTAAACTACAACCTTCAGTTTCTATAAAACTATTAATACAACCAGATTTATCAACACAAATTCTTTCTTTAGACCCCTCAAAACGCAACTCCTCTTTTAAAATATCATTGGTCTTATCAAAAAAATTACAACTGCTCCATTCACCACAAGAAATATCTGGGTCACAATCAGAATCTCCACACAAATCTCTTTCTAAAATATCTTTTGCACCACATTTATTATCAACACAAACTCTACTTTTCAATCCTTCCTCATCACATTCTCCCCATTCCCCACATTGATAATTAGGAAAACATTCTGCATTCACAAAATTAACAAAAAACAAAATAAATAAAAGCAATAATAACTTATTCATTTTTCCTCTTCCTAGGTTTTTTTACAAGTTCTTTTCTAAGTTTAATTATTTTCATAATTCTAAAGATTACAAAAGCAACTAACACTAATAAAATTAATAATATAATTTTACCAAAATGTTGCTTTACAAAAGGAACAGTTTCAACACACTTCCAAGGACAAGGACCTCCACAATCAACACCTTCTTCTCCTTGATTCTTAACCATATCTGAACAAGTAGCACAAGCACGACAAGGACCTCCGCAATCAATTAACAACTCACATCCATCATCATGACAATTTTTCACACCATCAAAACAACTCGGCTCCTCAATATAATAGCACGACTGAAATTTATCAGGCATACCAATTGTAATATTGCAATTATTTAAATCAACACAAGACCTTATTTGAATTCCACAAATTTCATCTAACAAACCTTTTTCATCACAAGAAGTTCTAGTCGACCGATAGTCCCTTCCAGAAATAATCCCTAAATCTAAACTTATTTGAATATTTTGGCAAACACCCCAATTTTTACAAACCCACTCAACTATGCAACGAACACCAATACCTCCACCTCCTCCACCATCGCCAACTCCTGCAACAGGTTCAGGACAATCAACATGAACAACTTCAAAAGACCAAAGCACAGAATCATTCAAAAGCCCGTCAGTAATTACTGCTTCAACAATATAAGTTCCAGAAACTCCGCACCCAAAAGTATAACGAAATTCATCCACAGAATTTCCAACATCTAATTCAACAAGAGAACCATCAACATACCAATAAGTATCTGGAATATTTCCGTCAGGGTCGGTTTTACTAATATTAAAATACAATGCAGAAGTTCCTGCAATGCTTCCTACACTCGCTGGATAATAAGAAACTATTGTAGGTGCACGATTTTCATTAGTCACAGCCAAGCTAAAATTCTTGCAAGTAGTTTGATTTAAACCATCTTGGCCACAAAAACTTATATTCTCTGGAATAACTTCCAATGCTAAATCAGTAACACAAACACCAATATTATAAGAGCCAATAATACTTTCATTTGCAGTAAAATTCATTACACCATCGTTAGTAATATCAAAAAACTGCACACCGTCAATAAAAGTCAAATCAAAACTCAAATTTCCAGAAGTTCTCCCACCGCTTTCTACATCACTAACATCTATTTCTTTGTAAAAAGTTTCATCTATCCAAACTGTCTGTGCACCAATTTCACTTACAACAGGAGGATTATTTACTTCAACAATAGTTATGTTTACTATTTTTGTATCAACATATTGCTTGTCAGAAACAGAAATTGTCTCAAGGTAAGAACCAATATGATTTTTCACAAAAATCTCTGAAATAATATAAGATTCAATAAAGGTCTGCCCTCCTGTAAAAAATGTTGGCTCAACATAAAAAGGGACTTTTGGATTTATATCAACTGAAATTTCTATATTCTCGTCGGCATCTGTAGCATTAAAATAATAAGACAAAGAATCATCTTCACAAACCAAAATAGAATCATCAATATCTCCTAAAATTGGAGCTGAATTAGGAACTGAAACAAAAAAAGTTACACTTTCACTTGCAGTTGTTCCAACAGTATGGTTTGCATAAACATCAAGTCTGTTGTCCCATCTAACTGCAGTAATAGTTGTATTGGGTGTAAAAATTACACTCTGGTTTACAAATGTGCCATGTCTTAAATCATAAAGGTCATACCACCAAGCATTAGGTTCAAAATCAGAAGTTACATTTAAACTAATATTATAAACATCTCCGATACCAAAATTATATGTTGTGTTCTCTGGACTAATAATTGAAATGCTAATCTCAGGTGCAAGAACAGTTAAACCAATAAGCCCGCTTCCGCTTCCAGCTCTTCCAGTAATTGAAATATTTTCTGGCAAAAATACATAACCAAAAACAACTAGCAAAAATATAGTCATAAATACAAACCCACATCTTTTCTTAAATTTTTTTGTCACCATTTTTTATCTTTATATTTTTAACAATTTCCTATTTAATTATTTTTTCAACCTCTTCCTCAAAAACAAAAACCACCCAATATTAATTATAATTAATAAAATTACCCCAATTACTAAAAAAGTCAAAAGCCGATTTTCATCAAGCCCGCTTCCTCTTTCTGAAATAACATAACCAAGACCAATTATATTAATACTATTTTCATTAATTTCTAACTGCAAATCTTGCTCATCAATTAATAAATCATAATGTAACAACAGCGACGAATCATAAGTTCCAACTCTTACACCTTTTGTATCCCAAAACGCAACCATTAAAGTTTTATCCAAAGATTTAATATCATAAGTTGGGGATTTAAAATCAACCATAAGCTCCCCATTATCATTACGCACAAGCATTTGCACATACGCATCATTCACATTTTCGCCCCATTCATTCTCAACCAAAACTTCAAACTTAGCAATATCTCCCAATGTAAAATCATTAACTTCAATTGATTCAATACTCAAACGCTTTTGACCAACATTAAAATTTCTTTCAAGTTTAAGTGTCTGCTCATCATAAATCAAAGTCGCAACAGCCCGATAAGGACCTGCATAAATTTCCGAAGTGTCCCACAAAGCAGTTACCTCTTTTCTTTCTTTACTTAAAATCTCAATTTCGTTTGTATATACTGTCGCAACTTTTTCATTTAAAGAAGTAAAAATATCAATATTTGCCTTAACACTAACTAAATCAAATTCCCCACGACTAATAACTGGAATTACAAATTGAATGTTTCCGTCGTCTAAATTAAACACACTCAAATCTGCCTCAGCATATTTACCAGGATAAGGAACATAAATATATAATTGTGTAATAACTGCCAATGTTGCTTCAATATATGTCTCATCTGCGTTTTTTGATTCAGGTAACTGCAAAACCATAATTTCTGCTGTATGAAGTCCTGGCAAAAGTTCATTTGGAAGTTTAAAATTATATGCAATCTTTTTTGAATTTTGCGTCGAAGACATACTAAAAGAAGTTTCAGGAAGTGTCACATACTGGGCTAATTCTCCTTGAACCGACACAACTAAATTTATATTTTTTGCCTCAGAATTAATAACAGAAAAATCTACACTCTTTTCTAAATTAGGTTCAAAATTAATAGTAGTTCTTGCAGGAGTAAGACCAATTCCCATTACAAAAGGAACAAAAAACAACACAAAAATAAAAATAAAAAATTTATTCATTTTAACAATTTCCAATAACCTCCCTTAGCAGAACCAACTCTATCAAGCAATCCTTTTTGTTTTAATTTAAAAATATTATTTCGCACATTTTTTTCATTGATTCCAATAATTTTACTCAATTCTCCCTGTGTGATAAATTTATTATTTTTCACTTCAAGAATAATTCTTTTTTGATTTTCTGTCATTTTTCCCCCCTCTTTTTTTAGGTCTTTTTTTAGGTCTTTTTCTTGTAAAATTAATTCAAATTCTTGTCTTTTCATCTTTGTTCTCCCATAAATTTAGTTCCAGAAACTTCTTTACTTTCATCAATATCTAAAATAATATTTTCAACAAAACTTTTATTCTCGTAAATCCCAACATCTAATTCAAGATTTCCAGCATTAACAATAAGATATTTATCTTCAACTCTTTTTAATTTTAAATTAACTTCAGATAAAATTGTAAATTCGCGAACCTCACTTTCAAGCACACCTTCAATTTTCCAATAATATTTTCCTGTCTTTAAATTAATAACTAAATTATCTTCTGCCTGAATTTTCTGCGGAGAACTAAATTCTAAATTATCATCAATTAAAATAATATTTCCTCTTTCAAACTCAAACAAAACAGAACTATTTGTCGTCGCTAAATTATTAATTGGTGCAATTACTAAAGGTCTAGCATAATTAACAAAACTTGCAAAAAACAAAACAGTTCCGACTATTAAAACAAAATCAATTATTTTTATGTGTTTATTTTTGCCCTTAGCAAAAATCTTTTTCAAAGATTTTTCAGGGTACGCCAATGGTGGTGTCATATTATTCATCAAAACTTGAAACAAAAGTTATAGTTGAAGATTTAGCAGTAGGAATCTCATTCACAGGAACCTGCACATAAATATCAATTTCTGCACTATCAATGTAATCAAGGTAATTTAATTTGTCAATAAAAATTGTATCTCCAATTGCAGGAACATTTACCCAATCAACTGTCGAGCCAGTCCAATTAAACGCACCTTCTTCTCCTGACACATTATCAACTTTTATTTTATAATATTCAGTTGGATTTGAAACAATGTCCCATAAATCTGTAGCTGAGATATTTAAATTGATAAAAGAATTTCCATTATTCTGTATTACAAAAGGGAGTGGAGAATTATCAGTTGTATTATCAGAACCAAGATAAGGAATCTCTCCAAAACTTACAGAACTTACAGGAACGCTTATATCAATTAATACAGAAATGTTGATATTGTAATAATTTTCCCATTCTCCAGTTGACTCATCGTCTTTAGCTCTTACACTCCAAATATAATAATCTCCATTATCAAAAAAACAATTTAAAGCAGAAGTTGTATAAGTATTAGTTGAAATATCTTCTATAAATTTATCTGAATCAGTACATAAACTAGAAGCAACTAAACTAATATTAAAATCATAAGTTATATCATCGTTATCATCATCTTCCCCAACCCAATTAAATGTAGGGGTTCTATCAATTGTTGAAAATCCATTAGAAGGTGAACTTAAAGTTGTTGTTGGAATAGTATTAACAATAATTAAATTTTCACTATGTGCCCAACTACTATAATAATTCCCATCAAAAATTCTTAAAGCACAACTCCAGTTCTGACCTTTGCCAGTATTAGTATAACTTAAATCTGCTACAAAATAAGTTCCATTTTCATAATTATTGTTATAAGAATAAGATAAAACTTCTACAGAGTTTTTATACCATTTAACTGAAATATTCATTTTATTTTCTACATCATTAAAAATTGTTGCAGAGCAATGCAAATCCTGTAAAGTTTTGTTGCTTCCATCTGTAGAATTAATTAATATATTTGAAATGACTAATGGAGTAAGACTAACATTTGCAGCATCTCCTAAAACCCCAAATCTACCTGTATAAAGTGTTGAAGAATAAATACTAACAGGTTCAAATCCTGAAATAAATTCATTTGAATAACTATTAGAATTTGCATTATCTGTAGCACCAAAATCAAGTTTTGTATCTGAAGTGTAGCTTGAAGAATTTCCTTGCAAAGCTGCAACAGAAGCAATCAAAAATATTATCAAAACTAAAACAAATTCATTTCTCAAATTTGTTTTTCCTTCTTTTTTTAAATTCATTTTCTCAAATAATGCAATTTACAATTTCCAAGCACCCTAACATCTATGATATTAGCCCCCTCAAGATTCATCAAAGCCATAGCAACAGTAATTCTAGAAACATTTGTTTTGTCTGCAAGTTCCTGAATAGTTAGCCCACGAGTATCTTTCTTAAGA
>JAUVHP010000038.1 GCA_030593225.1 archaeon | reverse complement strand
ATTCAATGGTTACTTCTGCTTTGTCTGAGTTTTTTGAAGAAAATCCTAGTGTTGCAAGACGGATTGTTTCTAAGGCTTTGGATTCTGCAAAGGCTAGATTGGCTGCTAAGAAAGCTAAGGATTTAGTTAGAAGAAAAAATGTGTTTTCTCTTGGAGGACTTCCTGGAAAATTATCAGATTGTTCAAGTAAGAAAAATGAGGATACTGAACTTTATTTGGTGGAAGGAGAAAGTGCAGGGGGTTCGGCCAAAAATGCACGAGATAAAAATACTCAAGCAATACTTCCTTTGCGTGGAAAGATTTTGAATGTTGAAAAATCTAATCCTGCAAGAGCTTTGTCAAGCGAGGAAATTACAAATATGATTACTGCGATTGGCACAGGTGTTGGAGAGCAGTTTGATGTTAGTAAGTTAAGATATAAGCGAATTATTATTATGACTGATGCAGATGTTGATGGCGAACATATTAAGACCTTGCTTTTGACTTTCTTTTTTAGATTTATGCCTCAGTTAATTGAGAATGGAAATGTCTATGTTGCAATGCCTCCTCTTTATAGAGTTAGAAAGAAGAAAGATTATTATGTTTATTCTGATGAAGAGTTGAAAAGAGTTATCGGAGAAGGTAATGCAAATGTTACGCGGTTTAAGGGTCTTGGTGAAATGGGTGCAAATCAGTTATGGGACACTACAATGAATCCAAATACACGAAAGATTAAGAAAATTTATATTGAAGACGCTGTTGAGGCAGACAGGGTTTTTTCAATGTTAATGGGGGACGATGTTCAATCAAGGAAAGAGTTTATACAGGAGAATGCACTTAACGCAGAATTAGATGTTTAATTTTTGAATTTTGTTTCTTTTTGATTTATACTTCGTTATTTCCTTCCTTGTGTACTTGAGTACACGGCGGAAGAAAAGTGCCTCGTCTAAATGCAAAAATAAATCAAAATTTTGGGAAGAGGAAAAGAAAAAATGAGAGAGAATATAATAATTCTTATAAAGTTTGATTTGTGAATATTGTTAATGGTAAAGAAAGTATTTTTAGGACAAGCAGTAACAGGTTGTGATTTTGATAATTTAAAAAAAGAGAGTTTGGAGATTATTGATTTGTTGAAAGAAAAAGATTGTGAGTGTTATTGCACTTTATGTGAAGATGATTCTTTTAAGGATAAAACAAAGAAAGAAATATTTAATCACGCATTTGAGATAATTGATAATAGTGATATTTTTTTAGCAATTTTAAGAAATGAAAATAAAAGTGAGGGGATGTTAATTGAAGTTGGTTATTGTATGGCTAATAATAAGAGAGTTATATTAGTTGTTCATAAAGATATAAATAAAACTTATCTTCCTGAAGTGTTTGATGAAGTTATTGAGTTTAATGATTTTGAAGATTTGAAAAATAAATTAAGAGAATATAAATTTTAATGGCAAAAATATTAGTTTTTGGAGATAGTATTGCTTGGGGAGCTTTTGATTTAGAGAAAGGAGGATGGGTTGAAAGATTGAAGGTTTATTTTTTAAAGAAAGCAAGTAAGACTATGAGTTCAGAGGATTTTTATCTTTATAATTTTGGGATGGAATCTGACACCTCTAATGGTATTTTTTATAGATTTGAAAAACAGATTGAAATTGCTGAAAAAATTGAACCAACGAAAAAACATGTTTTAATTTTTGCAATAGGAATAAATGATTCTGCTGATTATAAAAATGAGAGAGGGGTTTTAAAAGAGAAGTTTGAGAAAAATATAAATTTGATAATAAATAAAGCTAAGAAGATAACTAATAAGATTTTTTTTATTGGATTAACTAATGTTGATGAGGCTAAAACTAATCCAACATCCTTTGATAAAGATTTATATTATTATAATAAAAATTTGAAAGAATATGATAGAGTAATTGAAAAAATTTGCAAGGAAGAAAATTTAAATTTCATTTCATTTCAAGGATTATTATCTAAAGAAGATTTACACGATGGATTGCACCCTAATGCCAAAGGACATAAAAAGATATTTGAAAGAGTAAGGAATGTGTTAGATGATAAGTTAGGAATAGGGAATAATTAAAATGAAAAATAATTTTAATAAAGAATTTTACAAAGTATTAGAAGAAAAGATTTTTCCTTATTTTGAAGGAATTAATTCTTGTCATGATTTTGATCATTCTAAAAGAGTTTTGAATATTGCATTATCTATTGGTGAAAAAGAAAATGCAGATTTGAATATTATAAAAATTTCTGCGTTGCTTCATGATATTGGAAGACAAAAACAAGATGAATCTAAAGGAAAATTTTGTCATGCAGAGGAAGGTGCAAAGATGGCAAGAGAGATTTTAGAGGAATTTGGTTTAGATAAAGATTTAATTAATTCAGTAGTTCATTGTATTGAAACACATCGTTTTAGGAAAGGTAATCCTCCATTAACAAAAGAAGCAAAAGTGATTTATGATGCTGATAAACTAGATGGGATTGGTGCGATTGGAATTTTAAGAGCAACTTCTTTTTCTGGATTTCTTGGTGCAAAAGTTCATAATCCTCATGTTGATATAGAAACTACCTTAGAATATGGAAATGAAGATTCTGCTTATAGAGAATATTTAGTTAAACTTGTAAAAGTTAAAAATAAAATGTTAACTGAGGAAGGAAAGAAGTTGGCAGAAGAAAGGGATAAATTTATGCATCTTTTTTTTAATAGAGCAAACAAAGAAGTTGAAGGAGAATTATAAAACATTAAATTAATAAACAAAAAAAATAAATAATCACTATGGCTAAAAAAGAAAAAATGAAAACTCCTGATTGGATTTTAGAGGGTTATGATTCTGAAGAAGAATATGATAAAAAGAAAGGTGTAAAAAAGGAAAAAAAATCTGGGAAAACTTTTAATCTTCGGAGATGTCCTAAATGTGATAGTGATGAAGTTGGTGTTGTTGTTGGTGAAGAATCTAAAGGAAAATGGGAATGTCGTAAGTGTGGATGGAAAGGAAGTGATATTAAAGAAGATGAATTAACAGAAGATGAGTTTATGAAATATTTAGATGAGAAAGGGGAAGAAACTGCCTAAATATTTCGGCAGAGCCCCGGAATTTTAGAAAAATTCCTGATTCGTCCTCCCATGCGTGGTAGAACAAATGAAATATTTAGATGAGGAAGGAGAGCCAGTTGATTAATTTTATAAATAACTTTTTCTTATTAATTTTATTACAGATTTGTTGAATTTTTGGGTGCAAATCTTTGTACTCGCAATTATTGAAATGCTCGCCCTGCGGGATCAATTTTCCAAAGTTTTTAAATAGTTTGTTTTGTAAAATTAATTTATGAAGGTGAAAAATGGTCTTTTGAAATCTGTTACTAGTTTTATTTTGTTATCCATAATTATTATTGGAGTGAGTGTTTATTTTGTGCATGATAGTAAATTAATTGGTCCTGCGTTTTTGGTCTTGGGTTTGATTAATCTTTTAATAATTAAGTTTTTTAAAATAAAAATTTCTTCTGTTTATCCTGATATGATTTTTGGATTTATTGATAATGGGGTTTTGGTTTTTGCTGCAGTTTTAGGTGGAATTTATGCAGGGGTTGTTGGTGCTGTGATTGGAGGGGCTGCAGGAAATTCTTTGACAGATGGGATTGGGGGATTGTTTGAAGGTTATATTGCTGAGCATCAAAGAAAGTTTAAAATAGATAATAAAAGAACAGCACTTTCTACAATGCTTGGAAAAATTGCAGGATGTTTATTTGGGGCAGGTGTTGGATTAATTATTGTTAGTTTTTTTTAATTTTGTTTCTTTTTGGTTTATTACAGATTCGTTGAATTTTTAAATGCGAATCTTTATACTCGCAATCATTGAAACACTCAATTCGCACTCCGTGAAATCTTCTTTAAATTCGCTCTTTAAGTTCTTCACTCATTTATTCGAAATTTCAGAAGATGCTCACCCTTCTAAGATTATTTTTGAAATTTTTATAAAATTACATTTCAAAAATAATTTATACTTTGTTATTTCTCTCCTTGTGTACTTGAGTACACGGCAGAAGAAAATGCCTTGTCTAAACGTACACCACCATTGGCGTGCCCCGAAACATTTTTTACGAAAATGTTTACTAGGGGCAAAAATAATTCAAAATTTGGGAAGGGAGAGATTGATATTTTTTTGGGAGAAATTTTGATTTGGCGGAAGTTTTAAATAATAATATTTATTCAAGATTGTAAGGCAACAGGGATGGCCTTAAGTCTTCGGACATCCTGCTTATGTATTCCCGGTTCTGGGCTTTGCCAAGACCGGATTTTTATTAATATGAAAAAGGGTAATATAAAAAGAATTTCTGTTTATATTGATGGTGCAAATTTTTATTATGGATTAAAAACTATTAATCAAAGATATTCTGATATCTTTTTTGATTTTGAAAAATTTATTAAGGAAATTGTAGGAGAAAATAAGCTCATTACAGTTTATTATTATAATGCTCCGTTAAAAGAAAATTTCAATAAGTATGTCTATTGGAATCAAATGAAATTTTTTGCTCGTCTTAGAAAAATTCCTAAATGCAAGGTAGTTCTCTGCAAAAGACAAAAAAGAGTTGATATGAATGAGAAAGAATATTATATTATCAAGGGCGATGATATTCATTTATCTTTAGATATGTTAAGAGATGCTTGTAAAAATAAATGTGATAAAGCTATTTTAATTTCAGGGGATGGAGATTTTACCCAATTAGTAAATTATGTCCGAGAGGAAAAAAGGGAAGTTGAAATTTATGCTTTTAAGGATTTGACTTCTGTTGATTTGATTAATAAAGCAAATAAACATTTTTGGATTGATAAGAAAATGGTTAATAAGTTTTTTTGGCGAGAGAAGAAGAAATAGTTTTACGTTAAATTAATAAATCTGTTTTTTTGTTTTATTTTTAACAATTTCGTTTAATCAGCGATGTTATGCGACAATTTTAATTTCGCATTGGAGCGTTAAACGAAGATATCAAAATCAGAATTTGAGGTTTACAGACGCTGAGGAGGAGATTGGAAATTTTTACTAATATATATTAAGTCCACTTTCGTTTAGAAATAAATATTATTTTCTTTTCTTTTTAATAAATTTCCAACTTTCAAAAACTATTAATCCTGAAATTGCAAAAGGTAAAATCATTAACCAATCTAAAATTCCTAATGGGACAACATTGAAAGCAATTGCTAATGGTGTGTAAAGTAAAATTAAGTGTAATGCTACTGAAAATATTACTGCGAAGTTTAACCATTTATTTGAAAATATATTTTTGCCTAATAAACTTTTTGAACGGCAAGTGTAAACGAAAAATAATTCAAATAAAACAGCAGTTGTTAAAACCATTGTTTGTGTTTTTTGAATTGATGTATTTTCTAAAATATTTAAAAAATATATTGCAAACTTTGTTAAGAATGTAAAAAATCCTGCAGCAATAACAAATTTCCATATCCCATCTAAAATACTTGTATCTTTTCTAGGAGGTGTTTGCATTACATTTTCTTCTTTTTCCATGGTAAGAGATAATGCAGGAAATGAATCTGTAATAAGATTTATCCATAGAATTTGCAAGGGTAAAAGTGGTAAAAACCATTTATCAGTTCCGTAAATAATTCCTAATATAAGTGCTGTTAAAATTAAAAATATTTCACTAAAATTTACTGCTAAAAAATATTTAGTAAATTTTTTTATGTTGTCATAAGTTTTTCTGCCTTGTTTAACTCCTTCTACAATTGACGCAAAGTTGTCATCAATTAAAATAACATCTGAAACATCTCGTGCAACATCTGTTCCTCTTTTTCCCATTGCTATTCCCACGTCTGCAGCTTTTAGTGCCAAGGCATCATTTATACCGTCCCCTGTAATTGCTACGATTTCATTTTTTTCCTGAAGAATTTTTGTTATTCGCAATTTTTGTGAGGGGTCTGTTCTAGCAAAAATAGCTATGTTATCAATATATTTTGTTAATTCTTCATCACTTAATTTTTCCAATTCTTTTCCAGTTGTTGTTTGACCTTCTATGCCAATTTGTTTTGCAATCGCAATTGCTGTAACTTCAGAATCTCCTGTAATAATTCTAACTTTAATTCCTGCATCATGGCATTGTTTAATTGCTTCTTTTACTTCTTTTCTTGGAGGGTCAATCATTCCTGCCATACCTAAAAAAATCAAACCTTTTTCTTCTGGCTTTTCATTTTTATTAAAATTTTTATACGCAAAAGCCAAAACTCTTAATGCGTTTTTTTCCATTTTTTTAGAATTATTAATTAATTCTTGTTTTCTTTTTAGAGTTAAATCTTTTATTTGATTATTAATTAATTCAAAACTTGAGTTTTCCAAAATTTTTTCAATTGCTCCCTTAGAATATATAATATTATTTCTTCCATTATCTCTGACAATTGACATTATTTTTCTCTTTGAACTAAATTCAAATTTTTTTACACTAGGTTCTTTTTCTATCATTAATTTTTTATCTAGTCCTAAATCTAATGATGTTGAGAGCAGAGCTTCTTCTGTCGGGTCTCCTATAATATCATATTTATTATCTATAATTTCGTATCTTGCATTGTTACATAAAATACTTGTTTTTACAAGTCTGTAAAGTTCTTTGTTTTTCTTGAAATCAATTTTTTTATTTTTTAGAAAAATATTTTTGTCTTTTTTTATGTAAAAATTATTATTGGCGAATATTTTTTGGACATTCATTTTTTCTTCTGTAATTGTTCCTGTTTTATCAGAACAAATTACTGTGACGCTTCCAAGAGATTCAACTGCAGGTAATCGACGTATTATCACATTGTATTTTGACATTAAAATAGCTGAGATTGCAAAAGATATTGTTAAAACTGCTGGGAGTCCTTCTGGAATTGCAGAAACAGCGAGGGCTACTGAGATTAAAAACATTTCAAGAAGGTCAAATTGTTTTGTAAATCCTAATAAGGCAATTAAAGAAACCAACAATAAAATGAAAACTCCTATTTGTTTAGAAAATTTATCTAAACGTTTTTGCATTGGTGTTTTTTGTGGTTCTATTTCTTGTAAATTTTCTGCAATTTTTCCAAATTCTGTTTTCATTCCAGTAGAAATAACAACTGCCTTAGCTTCTCCTCTAACTAATTGAGTTCCTGTAAATAACATATTTTCTCTTTCTGCAATAATTGTTTTTACTGAAAGTTTTTTTTCTGTTTTATTCACAGGCATACTTTCTCCAGTTAAAATTGCCTCATTTGTTTGAGTTTCTTCTGCTTCAATTATTCTGCAATCTGCATTAATTTTATCTCCAGCACTTAAAATTAAAATATCTCCTGGAACTAATTCTGTCGAGGGAATTTCTATTAATTTATTTTCTCTAATTACTTTTGATTTTGGAATAATAAGTTTTCTTAAATTTGCAATGGATTTTTCTGCTTTGTATTGTTGTGTGAATCCAATTATAGCATTTATTAAAATAATGATTGAAATTACTACAGCGTCTATAATGTTGTCAATAAAAAATGAAATCCCTGCGGCAATTATTAGAATGTAAATTAAAAACGAATTGAATTGTGAAATTAGGATTTTTAATGGTCTTAATTTATGGGTTTTTTTTATCTTATTTTTACCATATTTTTCCAATCTAATTTTTGCATCTTCTTGTGTTAGCCCTTGTTTAGAAGTTTGTAATTCAGAATAAATTTCGTTTAGTGATTTTGTGTGATAGTTATTTGATTGCATTATAATTTATATTTAGATTTTAATTTAGTAATTATTTTTTTTATTTCTGAAATAGCTTTTTTACCTTCTTGGAAATTTATTCTTTTTCCTGAATAATGAAGATTGTTTCTCATAATCCTGAATTTATTAAATTTGTAAAAAATTGCTTCTTCTTTTAGAATTTTTTTAAGAAATAATGCTAAAGCTTCGTGTGAGTAGATTTTGTATCCTTTTAATATTGTGATTGCCTCACAAATTTCTCTTAAACTTTCATAAAAATTTGTGAAAATTACTGCACAACTTTCTTCATTTAATTTAATTTGTGAGATAATTTTTATTCTATTCTCAGCAGATTCAATTAAAGATTTTATCAATCCTAAATTAGAAATAGATTTTTTTATTGTTCCTTTTTTTACATATTCATTCCAATTTAACATATTTCTAAGAACCCTTGAAGGATGCTACCATTTATTATTGTATTGATTAATTCTGGATTATTTTTTTTATTTTGATTGAATTGTTTTTGATTCATAATATGAAGTTGTATATTTCTATTTAATGTTTTTTCAAATTTTGTAAGATTTAATTGTTTTTTTATTTCTGTAAGAATGAAAATATCTATATCACTATTTTTATTATCTTCTGCTCTTTGATAACTTCCAAAAAGAATTATTATTGGAAAATTAAGTTTTTCATCTAAAAATTGTAGCAATCCAGATAGTTTTAATTTTAGTTTGTTATATATTTTTTTTGAATTTTTATATTTTATATTTTCTGTATTTGAAGAATAAAGTTCTAATCCTCTTTCTTTTTTTCTTAGTATAATTTTTTCCTTTACTGCTTTTTCTAAATGTTTTTTTACTGTTACTGGATTTTTTTTTGTTAATCTTGCGATTTCTCTTAAATGGAATTCTTTTTCTGGTTCTTCAAAGAAGATTTTGAGGTTGTTTAGTTCTTTAAACATATGTTTATATTTGTAAACAATTGTTTATAAAAGTTTACACTAATTTTCTCTTCACGAAATATTTAAATAAGTTCTTGTTTATAAAATTTGTATGGATAATAAACATCAAATTTTTATCGTGCATGGTGGAATGACTTTTAAAAATCAAGAAGATTATTTATATTTTTTAAAAAATAGAGATGTATCTATTGAAAACAAAATTCGGTGGAGTGAAGATTATTTGAAAGAAGCGTTAAAAGATAATTTTCAAATTATAAAACCAAGAATGCCTTTACAAGATAATGCAAAATATGAAGACTGGAAAATTTATTTTGAGAGATTTATTGACCAACTAGAAGATAATATTATATTAATTGGTAGTTCACTTGGAGGGATTTTTCTTGCAAAATATTTATCTGAAAATAAATTTCCTAAAAAAATTCTTTCTGTTTATTTGGTTGCCCCACCATTTGATAATTCTTTAGAAGGAGAAGATTTAGTTGGAGGATTTGAACTTAAAGATGATTTATCAAAAATTATGGAAAATTGTAGTAATGTATATTTATTGTTTTCAAAAGACGATGATTGTGTTCCTATTTCTCATGCTGAAAAGTTTAGAGATAAGTTGTCTGAAGCAAAAATTATAATTTATGAGAGTAAGAATGGACATTTTAATATTTTAGAATTTCCAGAGATTGTTGAGATGATTAAAGGAGATTTGAAAATAGCAAGGTTTAAAAATCGTATTCTCTGAAAAAAATCATGGTCATAAAAGTTGATGCATATAGAAAGGACCCTGAAAGAGAATTTCCACGCGGAGGCATATGCTGGGGAATTAAAAGTGAGACTAAATATTTTGGATTAGAGGGTGAAAAAATTGTATATGACACATTTCTTACTGGCCCTCCGCCATTACAATTAATGGTTACAGTTGGGGGATTTAAGAGAAGTGAAATTTATGAAGGTTCTTTAGAAGGAAGTCTTCTTTCAACATCAATTATAGATGTTGAGCCAATAACTGATGAAAAATTAATTGATAAAATATGCAGTCAGTTTAAGAGTAGCAGACCAATTGTATTTATTGATTTTTATCAACCAGATGGTGAGCAAATAAGAAAAGTATATGATAATAGGCCTAAGAGAGATATGTTTTAGTGTGCTAGGTCATGTGACATATGTCTGTGGATTGCACAAGAGATATGTTTTAGAAACCCTTAAATAACTTCATTTCTCTGTATTTTTGTAAGTCAGGTAGTTAATTTCGGGATTCAGGCATTAGATTGTCAAGAAATATAATATAAGATTTTGAATTCTGAGGAAGGTCCGGACACCGTATTATAAATTGCTGTGGAAATCACAGGCGTTGTGAAGCGTAGCTCTGGTATAGAGACGAGCGTATTAAGTTACGATGGAACGAGCATCTCGATTGGTGCAAGGCAAAAAG
>JAUVHP010000063.1 GCA_030593225.1 archaeon | reverse complement strand
TTTAGTTTATTTTTTAGTGTCAATTTATTTTGCAAAAGTTCAGGGAAATGAATTAAATCAGGCAAATGCAGACATTGAATTAATTAGAAAAGAAGTTTTAAATCCAACAGAACAAGGAATTATTTTAAACAATCCTGTTGGATGGAATTTATTTAGTTTTATTGACGGAAATAAGCCAAATGCTTGTGCAGGAGAAACCTGTTTATGTATTTGTGATGAGGTTTTTTGGTCTAGAATTCAGTTATGGAAAAATGCGGATGAATTACAATTTGATGAATGCAATGAAGATGGTGCTTGTCTTGGAATTTTTAATTTGCAAAGTTTTGAATCAATTGAAATAAATAAATTAACAAAAATTTTAATTAAAAAAAGTGAAGGGAAAGTGGAAGTGATTGAACAATGAATCTTGATGATTTGATTAAATATGTTATTTGGATTGCTTTTTTTATTATGGTTTTGGCTGGATTATATTTTAGTTTAAAGAGGATTGGAGTTTTATAATGAGAAAAAATGCAGAAATTACAACTCAGCAAATTGTAGCACTTGTTATAGTTATAGCTAGTTTTGCTATTATTTTGTTTTTTTTATTTAGATTAAATTTAGGTGAGACAACTGACGAGGAGCTTTGCCATAATTCTGTTTTAACAAGAGGAAGTTCTGTGATTCCTAGTGATGCTGTTCCTTTGAATTGTCATAGAAAATATATTTGTATAACTAAAAGTGGTGGAAGTTGTGAGGGTTTGACAAATCCTGAAAGAATTGAAGTTAAAACTTTAAATGAAACATATAAAGTCCTTGCAAATGAGATGGCTAATTGTTGGTGGATGTTTGGTGAGGGGAGAATAAATTATATTGGTGATGATTTTGTTAGTGATAATTACTGTTCTATTTGTTCTCAGATTTATTTTGATGAGAGTCTTGAAGGTATAAGTGGGAAAGAAATTGAAAAAGAAGGGCTTTATGATTTTTTAGAGAATAACAAAATTGATAAAACGAATAATTATCTTGAGTATTTGACTGGAACTGATAAAAAGGAAACCATAAAGAAAAGTCTTGAAGAAAAAGGAGCTTCAAAGTATTTTGGAAATATTGAAATTGGGAAACAATATTTTGTTATTATGGGAATAACAAGTAAAATTGGGTATCATTGGAAAATTTTACAAGGTGTTGGATTTGCAGTTGCTGGAGCTAGCTTTTTTACTCCTGCTGGTTGGATTACTTATGCTGTTTTTGCTGTTGGAACTGCAACAACTGGAGGGGCTTTTGTTGGAGAGCAAGTTTATGCTGATGAATCTGCAGAAATTTTGTCATTTACAATTGATGGAAGGGGTATTGATAATAAATTTATGGTGCCGACAATTATTGAGGCAAATTCTGAAAAGTTTAATGCTTTGAATTGTGAGGAAATTTTGACTTTAGCATAATTTATTAAAACAAAAATGAAAATTAGAAAAGCAAAAAAAGATGATGTTAAAAGTTTAGTAAAGGTAGAAATGTCTTCGGGTTATCATAAAAAGAAATTTAATTTTGAACCTTATTTACAAGAATTGTTTGAGAATAATTGTGGGGTTTTTTGTGCAGAAGAAAAAGGGATAATTGTTGGTTATATTACTTTTGATAATAAAGGAGAAATAAGTTTTCTTGCAGTCACAAGAAAAATGCAAGGTAGAGGAATTGCAAACCTTTTACTAAAAAAAATTATTTCTTTTGCAAAACAAAATAAAATGAAAAAATTATTTTTAGATGTTAGAAATGATAATTTTCCTGCAGCAATTCTTTATTTGAAAAATGGATTTGTTGTGACAAGTTTGCATGAAAAGAAAATTGGCAGAAAGAAAATTGTTAAATTAAGAATGGAAAGAGATTTGGCATAATTTTATTAATTCTTTTTACGAATTTATTCTATGAAAAAGAGAGGAGAGATTTTAATTGAGAATATAATTTTTATTGTTTTAAATTTAATTTTTTTGACAATTCTTGTTTTGTTTTTAGCGAGGCAAGGTGAAGGGGCTGTTATTTTAGAAGAGAATTATGCTAAAGAAATTGCTTTGATGATTGATTCAGCAAAACCTATAATGACTTTGCGTTTGGATATGTCTGATGCAAGAGAATTAGCTGAGAAAAATGGAATTGATTTTAAAGAGGTTGTTAAAATAAATAAGAATGTTGTGACGGTTAAATTAAGTAAAGATAGTGGTTATTCTTATTCTTTTTTTAATAATGTGGATGTAAGCAAACCTTTTCCAGTTGCTAATGAAGATGATTATATAATTAAAATAAATGGATATAAAAATGAATAGTAAATCTGGAGAGAAATTAATTTCAGTGTATTGGTTTACTATTTTGATTTTAGTTGCAGGAGGAATTGTTGCAATGGTTTATGTTTTTTATGGTGTGCAATATGATGTTAGAGAAATAGAAGGTTCTATAATGATTAATCAAATTTCAGATTGTATTTCAAGAAAAGGTGTTTTAAATGAGGATATTTTTGAAAAGAGTTATCAAGATAATTTTTTGAAAAATTGTCATTTGAATTTTAATGTTGAAGATGAAAATAATTGGAAAGAAAATTTGCAATATTATTTTGAAATTAAAATTTTTGAAATTAATGATTTAGTTAACCCTAAAGTTGATTTTAATCATGGTAGTTTGAATTTAGTTTCAAGTTGTGAAATTGCAAGTGAGGACTATGAAAAGTTGGCAAAGTGTGTTGAAGGAAAATTTTATTCTATTGGAAAAAATAATGAGCAATATTTAATTAAAATTTTATCAATAATAAGGAAGAGTGAAAAAAATGTTAAATCATAGAAGAGGGCAAATTGCAGAGACAGTGACGTGGAGAGTTGCCACAATGATTATAGTTATTACTTTGATTGTATTTATTTTTATTTCTGTTCAAATGTCAGATGCTAAAAATATTACTCCTAGTAATTTAGTTGTTAAGGCAGGGAATTTTTTTAAGAGTGATGGTGTTGGAGAGATTGATAGACTTGAGATTAAGACTAAGTTTGCTTTTTCGTTGAATGATAAAAATAAAGAAAAAATTAATGAGTGGATAAATGAAAAATAATAGGGGAGACATTCCAATAACTATTTTAGTAATAGGTGTTTTTGCAGTTTGTACCCTTGCTATTCTTAGTTTTATTGCTTCAAGCATTAGTTTGAGAAATTCTTTTGTTGGTATAGATTTTATTGAAGAGGTTAATTTGGAAATAGAGAAATCACAATTTAATGAGAAAGAAATAAATAGTTTTTATTTGGAAAAGAATAAAACACGACTACCTATTGATTGGAGAAAGGACGAACTTTTATTTTCTGTTGAGTATAAAAAACCTTAATGAAACATTTTTAAATAATAAAATATTAAATTGTTTATGATTAAAAGAAGGAATAAGAGGGCTCAAGGATTGTCTACTAATGCTATCATCTTGCTTATACTTGGAGTTTTTATTTTAGCTATTATGATTCTTGGTTTTATGATTGGATGGAGTCCACTTAAAAATTTAATGAATCCTACTAATGTTGATTCGCTAATTGAAGATTGTCAAACTGTTTGTGGATTAAATCAGAAGTATAGTTTTTGCTCTGCTGAAAGAACCTTGAGAGTTAATGAAGAAAATTTTGAGGTTGAAACAAGCTGTGCTGTTTTGTCAGGCGTATCTGATTTCTCTAAATACAAGATTCAAAAATGTCCTTCCATTGAATGTGAGTTGTCTTGTGAAGATATTGTGATTGAGGGTAAAAAAGGTGTGAAGAGCTCTGAAGGTAAATATGATGTAAGTTCATTAGCGAATAATTTAGAAAATAATGAAAAATGTTTTGTTGAATAATTCTAATGACAAATATAATTTACTTTAGAGTTTATTGGCATAGCCCCAGAATTTCTTTAAAATTCCTGATGAGTCCTTTTCAATTAAATGGTAGGTTTGAAAAGAACTAATGGCACATGCTGATTCTGAAAGGCGTAATAAAAGAAAAGATAAAAAGCGTGAAAGGAAAAAATATCCTTATAAGAAAGGTGGGAAGTTTAGAGGAGAGGTTTTGAAGAAGACAAAGTAAGATTTTTTTCAAAAATCTTACATGATTCTTTTTTAATTCTAGTTAATTTAAAAAAGTAATAAAGTAATTTTATAAATTAGATTTTGTTTAATTTTTTATGTTAAACTTTGAGATTATTTTTTTAGGAGTTCTTGCATTAGTTTGGATTAGTTTTGCAACTGTTCAAGATTTAAGAAAACGTGAAGTTGCAAATTGGTTAAACTTTTCTTTGATAATTTTTGCTTTAGGTTTTAGATTTTTTTATTCTTTATTTAATAATGATTTTAATTTTTTTTATCAGGGTTTGATTGGTTTGGGAATTTTTTTTGTGTTGGGTAATTTATTTTATTATGGAAGAATTTTTGCTGGTGGCGACGCAAAATTAATGATTGCTTTGGGAGCTGTAATTCCTTTTAATTATACTTTTTTGGAAAATTCAAGAATTTTTATTTCTTTTTTGTTTATTTTCTTTTTTGTTGGAGCATTTTATGGTTTGTTTGTGAGTATTTTTTTAACAATAAAAAATTTTAAAAAATTTAAAAAAGAATTGAGAAAGCAATTTGAGAAAAAGAAATATTTTGTTTTAATGTTTTTAATGATTGGATTGGGAGTTTTTGGATTTGGATTTTTGAATGAATTATTTTTTATTTTAGGAGCTTTTACTTTTTTCTTGCCTTATTTTTATTTATATGCTAAAGCAATTGATAAAGTTTGTATGATTAAAAATATTAATGTTTCAAAATTGAGTGAGGGAGATTGGTTGTATAATGATTTGCGGACTGGAAAGGATTTGATTAAGGCGAGTTGGGATGGTTTAAGTCAGGAACAAATTAAAAAGATTAGAAGAAAATATAATAAAATTAAGATAAGACAAGGGATTCCATTTATTCCTGTTTTTTTAATTAGTTTTGTAATTTTAATGGTTCTTTTTTATTTTGGAATAATTAATAGTTTGTGGGCATTTTTGTTTTAGGAAAACTTATATAGTAGTTATAGTTAGTTATAGTATGCAAAAAACAACTATCCAAATTACTACTGATACTCTTGAGAGATTGAAAATGTTTAAACAGCATGAGAAAGATTCTTATGATGTTGTTTTGAATGTTTTGTTAGATGAAGCAGATGATGAAGATGTTTTGACTGAAGAGGAAATTGAAGATATTAAAGTTGCGTTGGAA
>JAUVHP010000078.1 GCA_030593225.1 archaeon | reverse complement strand
TTTAGTTTTAATTTCAGAAATTTCAATAAATTCTTTTATTGGTTTATCTTTTTGTTCTTCCTCTTTTTCTTCTACAACTTCTTCTTGTTTAATTTGCTCATCGCCAACACATGCCAATTCTTCATTTTTTATTTCTTCTACATACCCTATACTAATATATTTTACTTCAACTAAATCTTCAATAGAATTAAATGGTCTTTGTTCAATTATATATTCTGCCACTTTTGGACCAACATGAGTTATATCTTGTAGTTTCTCAACTGTAGCACTATTAATATCTATTTGCCCTTCTTCACAAACCGCAGAAACTAATGGAAATAATAAAACTAGTAAAATAACTAATTTATTTATCATACATTTTTTAAGAAAATTGTGATTTTAAAGATTATTGTAGAAATTTTTTCCAAAATTTTCCTTTAAAATTAATATATTCAATTTCTCCTCTTTTTTCTCCTTTTTTTGCAATCCAAATTTTAGAAAAAACTTTATTTTTCAAATACCACACACATTTTTCCTTTTCTATTTTAGAAAGAATCCCATTCATTTTAACTTCAACCCCAATAACACTATATGATTCTTCATGAATATGTTTAATAGAAATAAAATCAGGAAAACCTGCCCCAAGCATCATAGCTTTTGAAAAAGGATTAAACTTTTTCTTAGCAATAATTAATTTATCTTCTTCCAAATCTATATTATTATTCCATTTATCAATAATATTTCCCTTATCTTCCAAATCTCTTCGAACTTTTAATTCAAATCTTGATGATTGGCCTTTGATTCTTTTCCCTCTTTTAACATTAGATTTTTTCTTTGAAGTAGAAAACACACCAGCCTCATTCCAAGAAGTTTCATATTCTTCACTTCCTGCCTTTTCAATCATCTCCATAATTTTCTTTTTATTTTCTTTGGGAACTTTTTCCATACAGAAGATTAGAAATAGAAGTTTTTATTCTTTCTCTATAAATCTCTGGCTTGTAATGTTCTGCGATTATTCGCCTTTGCCCTTTCAATTGCTTTAATCAACATTTCTTCAACTCGTCGTTCCATTGCAATCCCAACCTCTTCAGCAATAGAACTTACAGAATTCTCTTTATCAAGTTCTTTCACAACTTTCTTAATATTACTTTTTACAATTAGTGCCATAAAAAAATAAAGTTTATTTACTTCTTAAATTTTACCAATCAAAACATTTAAATAATGTTATGAATATATATTCATAAGTAAAGTTCTTAGAACTTTTCATGTGTCCGAAATTTTAGTTTCGAACACAACTAAATAAGGAGTAAAATAAAATGCCAAACAAAGATAAAACAGGACCAAATGGAAAAGGTCCTAAAACAGGAAGACAAATGGGAAACTGCGAAGATGCAGAACCTACTGGAAGATGTGGTGAGCCAAGAGGATGTGGTAGAGGATTTAGACGAGGTTTTAGAAATCAATCTCAAGAATCCAAAGAGTAAAATGCCAAGACCTTGCAAAAGAAGAAGAGTTAGAGGTCGACCAAACTCTTCTTACTTTAAACCAGCAGGAAAAAGAATCTCAGAACTAAAAGAATCAATTTTAACTATTGAAGAATTTGAAGCAATAAGATTAAATGATTTATTAAATTTAGAACAAAATAAATGTGCAGAAAAAATGGAAATTTCTCAACCAACTTTTCATAGATTAATTTCTTCAGCACATTATAAAATTGCAGACGCAATTATTAATGGAAAAGCAATAAAGATAAAATAATATTTTCTAATCAAAATATTTAAATATCTACAAATGTATACATAAGTATAATAAAGAGCAAAAATGGAAACAACAATACGTTTGAATGTTCAAACAAAACAAAATCTAAATACTTTCAAACAATACAAAAATGAAAGTTATAATGAATTAATTAGAAAATTAATTTACATAGTAAAGCTTTGTGAGAATAAACCTAAGCTCTCACAAAAAACAATTAGAGAAATTAAAGAGGCAAGAGAAAGAATCAAAAAAGGAGAATTTTATTCAGAAGAAGAATCAAAAAAAATTCTTGGATTGTAATATGTATGAAATTCAATTTGATAAAAGAGCATTAAATTTTTTAAATAAATTAGATATTTTAACAAAGAAAAGAATTTGGAATAAATTACAAGAATGTAAAATTAAACCATTTAGATATTTGAAACATTTAGAATATATTGAGGGATATAAATTAAGAGTAGGAGATTATAGATTAATAATAGATGTTCAAGAAAAAATTAAAATTTTATTTGTTTTAAAAATTGGAAAAAGAAGTAATATTTATGATTGATTACTTTTTCTTTTCTTATCTTCTTCAGGTTTCATCAACGGAAAAATAACACATTCTCTTACAGGTTTATCCATTAAGATTGAAAATAATCTTTCAGAAACACCAAATCCACAAGTCGGAGGCATACCATATTTTAATGCTTCAACAAATTCTTTATCATGTTCTTGTGCTTCAGTGTCTCCTGCTTTTTTCAACTTTACTTGTTCTTCAAATCTTTTTTCTTGGTCAAAAGCATCATTTAATTCAGAATAACCATTACCCATTTCTGAACCAGCCAAGATAACTTGAAATTGTTCTACCTTTTTATTATCCTCTGGATTTCTTTTTGCTAATGGAGAAACTTCAACTGGTTGCCCAACCAAAAATCCAGGACCTGAAATTTTCTTTCTACAAAATTTCCATAAAATATCCACCAATCTCCATTTATCAACTTTCTTATCATAATCAATTTTCAAATCATCAAGTTTTTTCTTAATATTATTTTCACTAGCAGAATAAATATCTATGCCTGTATTTTTTTTAATAATTGTTTCATAATCATAAATTTCCCATTTATTTCCTAAATCAATTTTATATCCTTGACTTTCAAATTTTAAACTTCCTAAAATAGTTTTCACAATTTTTTTATACATTTCCTCAACAAGTTTCATACCTTGTTTGTAATCTGCATATGCCCAATAAAATTCCATCTGAGTATAATCTTGTAAATGCTCGTCGTCCATTCCTTCGTTTCTAAATTGCCTTCCTATTTCAAATGTTTTTTCAAAACCAGCCACCATTAATTTTTTTTGCCAAAGTTCCCCCATTGAAATTCTTAAATAAATATCTTTATCCAATGCATTGTGATGTGTCATAAATGGCGTTGCTGAAGCCCCTCCAGCTGAATTTTCTAAAACCGGTGTTTCAACTTCTAAAAATCCTTTATCTAAAAGAAAATTTCTTATAGTGTTCCAAAACTTTGACTTTTTTACAAACATTTCTTTAAGTTCAGAATTCATTAAAATATCTAAATATCTTTTTCTATATTTTTCTTCTTTATCTTGAAGCCCGTGCCACTTTTCAGGCAAAGGTAAAATTGATTTAGATAATAATTTTATATCTTCAACTAAAATAGAAATTTGTTTAGTTTTTGTTTTGAAAATTTCTCCACTAACTTCAACAAAATCTCCAGCATCTAAATATTTCTTAAAAAACTTTTTTTTCTCATCAGGAATTTTTCCTTCTTGAAAAACAATTTGAATTTCTCCTGTTCCATCTTTTAAATTACAAAATGCAATTTTCCCTAAATCTCTTTTAGTCATCAACCTTCCAGCAGTTTTCACTTTCACACCAATCTTAGATTTCAAACATTCAGAACAATTTTGCTTTTTATCAGACTTAGAAGGATATGGATTAATTCCTAAATTTTTTATTTCTTTAAGTTTTCTTTTTCTTTCATTAATAATTTGTTCTTCTCTTCCCATTTTATTTTATAGAATAAATACTTTATAATTATTTCCTGTCCAATTCAGCATTCAAAAGCCCATCAACAATCTGTTGAAAAGAATCTTCTCTAGAAACATATTTGTAAATTATCTTTTCAAAATTCTCTTGCAATTTCTGCACTTTTAAAAATAATTCCATCAACTTAGGATTTAAAACTCTATACTCTCCCATTAATTGTTTAACAACTAATTCAGAATCCAAAAAACACATGATTTCC
>JAUVHP010000027.1 GCA_030593225.1 archaeon | reverse complement strand
GCAAATGATATTTTAAAAGGATTTGAGATTTATTATAATTTCATAACTAAACATCAAACTATTAAGAAATGCCCTTACGAATTGGCTACTGACTTAAAATTGAATAGTAATAATAAATGGTTAGAGTTGATTAATTTGAGTCATAAAAACTAAGTTTATTTCATCCATGAAAGTAATTCACTTTCTGTTAAAAAATCTACCACAATAACTTCTTCAGAATCCCCTTTAGCAAAAATTGTATATACATTTTTACATTTTCTTTTAAATATATTAAAATCTTTAGATTTATAGATTTGATTTTCATTTTTCCAATCTACTCCCTTTTCTTCTATCTCTTTAAGAAATTTGTCAATCTCATTTTTTGAGCCATTGTAAACTTCATTATACTTTTCTTGAGCTATATTTGTTGTTTTTATTTCTGTTTTCATTTTATACTTTAAATTTAAATATTTTTGATTTTGATGCTTGCGTTTCATATTTTTTTGCTTGTTCTTCCTTTTCTGTTTCGAAATGTGATTTCAAACATATTTTTTCTATAGCAATTGTTGATAAAAAAATTATTGGAAATGCCGAAATTATTAAATTTGTATCTATTGATGATTTAAAATAAATTCCAATTAATGCAATTTGTTCAATAAAATATACTATAGTGAATGCAAGTTCATATTTGTCCCTTTTTTTGAACATAAATAATTTAGTGTCCAGCACTTTTTATATTTATTCTTATGCAAGAAGACCACTTAACTTAACAATGTGTGGAATATACAAACCAAAAAATATTGGCGACATCCAACACTCTCGCATAAATTTGTTAGAATAAAATAGTTTTTAATTCTTACTAAAAAAATATTACTCTTTCTTTTTCTTACTCTCTTTCTCTTTAGCTCTAATTTTTTCTTCTAATTTTAAAACAGAAATTAATTCTTTATACCTATTTCTAATTGTAACTTCTGTAATTCCAGCAATATCAGCAACCTCTCGCTGGGTTTTTTTCTCATCATTCATTAAAGCAGCAACATAAAGAGCAGCAGCTGCAATTCCTGCAGGGCCTCTACCAGAAGTCAATTCAACATCTTCAGCGTCTTTTAAAATCTTCAAAGCATCATTTTGACTCTTAGGAGATAATTTCAAAACAGAAGAAAAACGAGAAACATAATCTTTAGGTGAACTCTGAGTTACTTTAATTCCAAGTTTTCTAATAATAAATCTATAAGTTCTTCCAATCTCTTTTCTCTCTACATCTGAAGCTGTTGCCATCTCATCTAATGTTCTAGGGATATTATACGACCTACACGCAGTATAAAGACAAGCAGCAATAACAGATTCCATATTTCGACCACGCACAAGACCTCTTTGCAAAACATAATTATAAATTCTAGACGCCTCGTCCCTAACAACACTTGGCAAATTCAAATACGAAGCTATAACTCTCAACTCTGCCATAGCAAGTCGTAAATTTCTCTCAATACTCGTCGATACTCTCTCTTGCCATTTTTTCAATCTAAGAAACTTTCTGGTCTGTCCAGATTCTAATTTATATATATCAGAAATCTCTCCAACATTTGTAGTCAAACCCTTATCAAATTTCTGCATACTAATCGGTGCCCCACCACGCCCTTTTTTCTCAGATTTATCAAATCTGCCCTGAAGGTCAATACCAGTATCAACCATTTTATCTTCAACAACAAGACCACAATCATTACAAATCACTTCACCCAATTGAGCATCATAATTCAAATGTATACTTTCACATTCAGGACATTTTTTAACAAAATTCATTTTAAATTTTAGTATTCTAAAGTAATATAACAAGATTTATAAAGAGATTCATTTTATAAACCTTTCTATTTTTTTTAGTATTTTTCAAAAGTAAAAAATTATTTTACAAGAACACCATTAATAATCCCTTCTTGTGTTGGACGATTAGTGATTCTAACTTTGCCTAATTCTGTTTCAATAATCGCACCTTTTGTTATTACATTTTGTCTTGCTAAAAAACGATTAGAAGGAGTTTCAACAACATTTTTAATTTCAACTTTTTTTAATTTCTTATTTTTATCACAAACATTAATTATATTTGACCTTAATAAAAAAGTTTTTTTATTTCCTCCACGAACTCTAGTAGATTTTCTTTTTTCCTCTCCAAGTTTAACAACTCTTTTTTGCCCTAAATTTTCGTAAAGCTTTTTCTTTCTGTTCTTTATATATTTTCCACCAGATATTTTTCTTCCAGTTTTCATATTACAAAATTCAATTTTTGATTTAAATAACTTTCTGTTAAGAATTATTATTTGATTGCAATAGATTAATAAATCTGCTATTATACAAATAATAAAAGATGGCGGATTTAAAAAAATTCTCTTTCAATAAATATTCGTATAAATATAAACAACTTTTTAATAGAGAGAAATCAAAATTAAGAAAGGTCATTCCTAATGTGAAAATTGAACACGTTGGGAGCACATCAATTTCAGGTTTAGGTGGTAAATGTATTATTGATATTGCAATTAGAACTCCTAAGAATAAAGTTGATCAGTTTTTGAAAAAATTACAAGGGATCCGGCTACAAGTCTACTAAAGAACACGTGAGAAACAACAAAAGAGTATTTCTTAAGAGAACAATAAAATATAGAGGTGGGGAGAGACAGGTGCATGTTCACCTTGTTCTTAGTCAAAAATTTTGGAATTCATTTATAGTTGTTAGAGATTATCTTAGGAATCACAATAAGGAACGTAAAGAGTATGCCAGAATAAAGAAAGAAGCTGTAAAACATGCAAAGGGAGAAGGGAAGAAATATAGAAGATACAAAGAATCTTTTTTAGAAAAAGTTCTAAGGTTAGCTTTGAAAGAGTATTCTAATTGAGCGAATGCACTAATTTAGGCGGGCAAGAAAATTGATTTTTATCTCTATTAATTAACAGTTATTATCTGATTACGATATATTTATAAAATAAATTTATCACAATTAAATATGGTTAATGGAATTGAAAGACCTTTAGATTTGTTAAACAGTTCTAAAGGAAAAGAAGTTTTAGTGCAATTGAAGGGCGACAAACAATTTGTTGGAACACTAATCGCCTTTGACATCCATCCAAACTTAGTATTGGATAATGCAAAAGAAATGCAAGACGGAGAAATCAAAAAAAACATAGGATTAACATTTCTGAGAGGAGATGTAATAGTTTTCATTTCACCAGCTTCTACTGCACTAAAATAAAATAGCGTTGTCTGTTAATTTTCGCTAGGCATTTAACTAGTTGTACATTCAATAATTAATTTCTAAAATAATATATAATAAAAAATATTGATTTTGTTTGCAATTAGGGGCGTATGCGATTTAGGTGTGAAAAATAACAAACAAAATTATTTAACAAATTATAAAAACTATTTTCTTCTTTAATAAATATGATAAATATAACCTTCTTAGGAACTGCAGCACACATTCCAACAATTAAAAAAAATCACACTTCAATTTTACTAAATTATGATAAAGAAAATATTTTAATTGATTGTGGAGAAGGAACCCAAAGACAATTTAGATATGCAAAACTAAATCCTTGCAAAACAACACGCATCCTAATAAGTCATTGGCACGCAGACCATGTTTTAGGCATCCCTGGATTACTTTCAACACTTGCATTAAGTGGTTATAATAAAACACTTTATATTTATGGACCAAAGGGAACAAAAGAAAAAATAAAATCTATATTCAGTACATTTAATTTTAGAAGAGAATATGAAATCAAAATAAAAGAAGTTCATGGAAAATTTTTAGAAACAAAAGATTTCTATTTAGAAGCCCAATCAATGCAACATAAAATACCTTGTAATGCATATTCATTTGTAAAAAAAAGTCAGTTAAGAATTGACAAAAAGAAATTAAAAAAATCAAAAATTCCAGCAGGGCCAATTTTGCAAAAATTAAAACAAGGGGAAAACATAACTTATAATGGGAAAAAATATCTTGCAAAAAATCTAACATATTCTGAAGAAGATAAAAAAATTACAATAATTATGGATACTTTATTTAATGAAAAAATAATACCTTTTGCAAAAAATTCAGATATTTTAATATCAGAAGCAACATTCAGTGATAAAATAAAAAACCAAGCAAAAGAACACAAGCATTTAACAATTAAACAAGCTGCAGAAATTGCGAAAAAATCAAAATCCAAAAAACTTATTTTAACACACATAAGCCAGAGGTATGAAAACAAATCAAAAGAAATACTGCAAGAAGCTAAAAAGGTCTTCAAAAATACTGAAATTGCAAAAGATTTAGATTCATTTCATATATAGAAAGATTTTAAATAGATTTTTTTCTTTGATTAATTATCCTTCGCTACCGACAAAGCGAAATGTTGCCTCGGTAACTCAGTCTGGATAGAGTGTCAGCCTTCTAAGCTGAAAGTCGCAGGTTCGAATCCTGTCCGGGGCATAAAGATTCGAAGCCCTCTGGGGTTTGTGTTTCAAAATCTTTGATTTTGGAATGCGGCGAGTGACTTGTTCACGACACCGAATCCTGTCCGGGGCATATAATATATTGCACAGCAATATACTTAATTCTAAACACAGGAATGAGAACCTGGTTCGACGAGCAACTCTGAAATTTAGAATAAATGAACAACAAATCAAAAGTGAATTTAAAGAAGATTTCACGGGTTGGGGGCTGTCCTGTCCGGGACATATTACAGATTACTTGTAATCTGCTAAAAATAAAAAACAGGGATGAGAACCTGGGTTCGATGAGGAATTACACTTGCATTAATACCGAAGGTAAATTTCTAAAAACCGCGAGTGTGGTTGGGAGCTTTCCTGTCCGAGGCATATTGCAACTTGAAAAAAATCTAACAATGAGAAGAATTAAATATATCTCCCATTTATTATTTTTATGACAAATATTATCATCATTCATGGAACTGGAGGGAATCCTGAAGGGAATTGGTTCCCCTGGCTAAAATCTGAATTAGAAAAATTAAATTGCAAAATTTTCATTCCAAAATTTCCAACTCCCAAAAATCAATCTTTAGAAAGTTGGCTTAAGGTTTTTAAGAAATACAAACAATACTTAGATGAAAATTCTATTATCGTGGGTCATAGCTTAGGCCCAGCATTTTTACTAAATATTCTTGAAAACTTAAATAACCCAATAAAATGCTCATTTTTTATTTCTGGATTTATTGGATTAATAAATAATCTTGAATTTGACGAATTAAATAAAACATTTATAGAAAGACAATTTAACTGGGATAAGATAAAAAATAATTGCAAGAAATTTATTATAATTAATTCTGACAATGATCCTTATGTTCCTTTAGAAAAAGGCAAAGAACTTGCAGAAAATTTGAGTACAAAATTAATTATTCTAAAAAATGCGGGACATATAAATAAAGAATCAGGATACACAAAATTTGATTTTTTACTTAAAAAAATTAAAGAGCAATTATAGATTCTTTAATCCAAAACATAGAAACATTTTTCAAGAAAGATTATTTCTTACTTAAATGAAAGAAATTGTTTCAATAGTAAAATGTATAGATTATAATCCTAAAAGATTAAAAAAAGCTTTAGAAGATTCTCTCAAAAATATTAATTTTGATTTTAAAAAAATAAATAAAGTTTTAATTAAACCAAATTTACTCGGACCACATAATCCAGACCAAGCAGTCACCACACATCCATTTCTTCTAGAAGAATTATGCAAAATTCTAAAAAAACAAGGAGTAAAAAAAATATTTATTGGAGATAGTTCAGCTCACAGCACAGACCTATCATTTGAAAAATGTGGAATAAACAAATTAAAAAAATATGCAAAAATTATTAATTTTGAAAAAGAACCAAAAAAATTATTCTCATTAGAAGAAAATCAAAAAATCTCTTTGCCTAAAATTTTATCTAAAGTAGATTTAGTAATTAATTTTGCAAAATTAAAAACACATGGACTAACCCACGTAACATTATGTACTAAAAATTTGTATGGGTGTGTTCCAGGAAAGCTAAAAGAAAAATTACATAAAGTTTATCCAGGAGTAAAAGAATTTTCTACATTATTAAATAGAATAGAAATGCAAATAAAACCAAAACTATGTTTTATCGACGGAATTATTGGATTAGAAGGAGAAGGTCCAGGGGCATCTGGAATTCCAATAAAAAGCCAAATATTAATTGCAGGAAAAGATTGTGGACCTGTAGATATTATTGCAACAGAAATTATGGGATTTAAACCAAACTCAATTTACACAAATAAAAATTATAATATAAAAAAATCTCAAATAGAAACTATTGGAGATGGAAAAGACATTAGATTAAAATTTAAAAAACCAAACACTGCAATGTTAACAATGTTTTTATGGTTAAACAAATTATTTCCAAAATCTAAAATTATTGCAAATCCAGAAAAATGTATAAGCTGTGGAATTTGTGTAAAAAAATGTCCTGTTCAAGCACTCATTCTTCAACCACATGCAATTTGCAATCATAAAACTTGTATAAAATGTTTATGTTGTGTGGAAGTTTGTCCTCACGATGCAATTCATTTAGAAGAAGCTAAAATTAAAAAATTGATTTCTAAAATGGTTTTAAAAATAAGAAAAGTTTAATATAAACAATTTTAAATAAACAATTCTCTAAATAATTATATGTGGAGGTGGCAAAACTCCCAACTCGTGAAATCTTCTTTAAATTCACTCTCTAATTTTACGCTCATTTATTCGAAATTTCAGAGTTGCTCGGCGACTACAATACATTCGTCCGCAGAGCAAATTTTCGTGGACCCAAATCCAAACCCAAATTATTTTAAATAAACAATCCTCTGAATAATTATATGCGGAGGTGGCACAGCGGCTACTGCGCTTCCCTGCAGAGGAAGTATTCACGGGTTCGAGTCCCGTCCTCCGCTTTTATGGAAGAAAATTCCATTTAGATGGTTGTGGATAAGAACCTCGAGTCACGAACGATTTCATTCACATTCATCTACGAAGTGTCGTGAGTGAATGGGGTCGCGAATAGTCCTCCGCTTATCAGAACTGAAAGTTCTGTTCACTGAAAATGGAAAACGAGAACTTCGAGTCACAAGCAATCCTCCGCTTATTAGCGAAAGATAATTAAAAATAAAAAACTTAACAAAGAAAATGGAAAACCAAAATATCTCAATTGAAGACATGGCAAATTTTTGCAAAAGAAAAGGTTTCGTATATCCTTCAGCAGAAATTTATGGAGGATTTTCAGGATTCTGGGACTATGGCCCTTTAGGAGTTGAATTAAAAAACAATCTTAAAAAATTTTGGTGGAAATTTCATGTTCATAATAGAGAAGATATCGTTGGTGTTGATGGAAGTATTATAACTAATCCAAAGGTCTGGAAAGCATCTGGGCATGTAGATAATTTTAGTGATATATTAGTTTTCTGTCCGAAATGTAAAAAAACTGATAAAATAGACAAACATGAAATTAAAAAAGTTAAATGCGATTGTGAAGGAGAATTTGATTGGGAAAAATCTAAAGAAATTAAACAAATGCTTGAAACAAATGTTGGATTAAAAGGGTCTGCATATTTAAGACCAGAAACAGCACAATCTATTTTTATTAATTTCAAATCTGTTTATGATAATTCAAGAGGAAAATTACCATTTGGAATTGCACAAATCGGAAAAGCTTTTAGAAACGAAATAGCCCCAAGAGATTTTTTATTTAGATGTAGAGAATTTGAACAAATGGAAATAGAATATTTTGTAGACCCTAAAGAAAAATTCCCATATGAATTAGGGGATAATAAAATTTCAATTTTCTCAGAAGATATGCAAAAAAATAATAAAGAAACCACAGAAATAAGTTTCAAAGAAGCATTCAATAAAAAAATTCTTAAAACAAAATGGCACGCTTATTGGCTAGAAAAAGAATATCTATGGTTCATTTCCTTGGGAGCTAATCCAGAAAACCTAAGAATAAGACAACATGTATCTAAAGAAAAATCTCATTATGCATTGGATACTTGGGATATTGAATACAAATTTCCTTTTGGATGGAAAGAAGTTCATGGAATGGCAAATAGATCCAATTATGATTTAAATCAACATCAAAAAAATTCACAGAAAAAATTAAAAGTTATAAATTTAAATAATGAAAAAATTCTACCAACTGTTTATGAGCCAAGTCAAGGAGTTGAAAGAGCACTTTTAGTATTTTTATTTGATGCATATACTTACGACGAGAAAAGAAAAAATATTGTATTAAAATTACATCCACAACTTGCACCAATAAAAACAGCAATACTTCCTTTAGTAAAAAATAATTCAAAAATTATTAAAATTTCAAAAGATATTTTTAATGAATTAAAAAAGGACTTTAATATTGTTTATGATGAATCAGGAAGTATTGGGAGAAGATATTCAAGAAATGATGAAATAGGAACACCATTTTGTGTAACTATCGACGAAGATTCAATAAAAAATAAAGATGTAACAATAAGGAACAGAGATACAACAAAACAAAAAAGAATAAAAATTTCTGAATTAAAAAATATTTTAACAAGTTTAATAAAAAAAGAAATTAATTTTGATAAAATAAAATAAAAACTATTCTAAATTTATCGTCAACAAAATAACTTAGAAATTTATTTTGTAAAATAAAAATTAAATTTATCGAAGAGTTTTTAAATAATTAAATCTTAATAACATTAATTAAAAAGAGGTTAAATAAATGGCAAGACCAAAAACACCAAAACAGCTTGAGATAAAAATCAATTCTCTTAAGAAGCAAGTTGGTAAACTTGAACAACAAAAAAAGAAAGCAGTAGTTATAGAAAAGAAAAAAGCTGTAAAGAAGAAAGTTGTTAAAAGAAAACCAGCAAAGAAAAAAGCTGCTAAAAAGAGAAGATAATTCTCTAAATTGATTTTTTTATTTTTATTTCAATATATTTTTAAACTATTTCTGTTTTAATTTTTTTATGGATGATTGTATTTTTTGTAAGATTGCCGAAGGAAAAATTCCTTGTGAAAAAATTTATGAGGACAATGAATTTATTGCATTCGCAGATGTAAATCCTGTAGCAGAAGGACACACAATTGTAATTCCTAAAAAACATTTTAAAGATATTTTTGATTTGCCAGATGAACTTATAGGCAAAATTAATTTGGTTTGCAAAAAAGTAGCCAACTTATTGAAAGAAAAATTTAATGCAAATGCTGTTAATATTATTAACGCCTCTGGAAAAGCAGCACAACAAAGTGTTTTCCATATACACTATCATGTTATTCCTAGAAGAGAAAATGATAAATTAGATTTATGGTTTCACAGTAAATAAAAATGGCTCTGATGAGAATTTAACTCACGACCTCTGCCTAACTCAAAGCAAACTTGATTTGAGTTATGGAAATCCTAAGATTTGCTTTCATGAGAGCAGCGCTCTAAACACTGAGCTACAGAGCCGACAATAAAAAAATCATTGAATTTAAAAAACCTACGATATTTAATTGATTATGGCAATAGAAGAATTAACAAATGTTTCTACAGAAATAATACTTGAAATTGGTAAAGTGGCTCTTTGGATGCAAACCCTAGGCATAATTATTATTCTCTGGATTGTTTTTAATATAATTACTTTAATTGTTAATAGGAAAAAAAGAAAAACTCTCTATAAAATTCAAGATGATTTACATAGAATAGAAAAAAAGATTGACAAATTAACTAAGAAAAAATAATTATTTATCCAAACCCTTTGGCCGTGCTAATTTCTCTTGCTTCTTTAATCTAGTCAAAAAACCTGCAAGCTGATTTCTTAATTTTTTACTAGGCATATTATCTGCAAGAATCTTTTTATTGTCGTCAAAATTCTCATTAAACTCAATACCTTTCTGTAAAAGAGTATCTGCAGTTCTTCTCACAACTCTGGACTTAATTTTTCCCATAATACAAAACCCAATTAATAGTTTTTAAAGATTTTCATTCCAATTTTTAAAACCTATATTCTTCAAAAAGAATCCCAAAGCCAACATTTCTTTATCAAGAATATTAAAATTGTATTTAACGAATTTGTTACTTTAATTTTTGAATCTCAGAAAGATTTTTTATGGCCTTTATCAAATTCTGCAATTTTTTTAATGGCTCGCCTAAACTCAAAATTATATAATCTAAACCAATTTCTTCTGCTTTTTTATTCGCTTTTATAATTTCAACCTCTCCAATCCTTCTCTTATTATAAGCAACAAGTAATTTATCTTCACCATTATCACTTATTCTTAAAATTAAATCTCCTTGACTAACTCCTTCTATTCCCACAATTTCAATAGATTTTTCTGCCAAAAATTCCTTAACTTGATTAAAAAACTTATCATTTTTTTTCTTCACAGGTTTTCTCTTTCGTTTGGCCACGCCTGAACAAACAAGACCTGAATCTTGTTCAGAGTCAACAACTTTTTTCTTTACAAAAATATCCTCTTCTTTAACTTCTTCTTTTTCTAAATCTTCTTGTTCATTTTCCTCATCTTTATGAATTTCAATTTCTTCTAGTTTAGAAATTTCTTCTTTTTGAATTAATTCAGATTCTGAAACAATAAAATATCTCCAAAAAAATACACCTTTATTTTCAAAAGGAATTGCAAAATCCTTAATTGCTCTAAGTGCAACTCTAATTGCAGGTTGCTGCACTTCATCTTTTAAAAATTTATTTTCCTTTAAAAGCAAAAATGCCTCTTTCTCTTTACTCTTTAAATGTTCAGAAAAATTCTCTAATTTTGGCTCTTGCCCAGAAATAAAATAAACCGGAGAATTTCCAACACGCAAATTACTTATTTTTAATCTTTTTTCAGATAATAATTCAGACAAAAAAGCTGACGCAAATAAACTACTCAAACCCAATTCACGTGCAATACTAATAGGCAAACTAGGGCCATTACTCTGAATAATTGATACAATTCTTTCTTTTATTTTAAACGCATCTTGCATAAATACAACACAAAAAAATAGATTATAAATATTATGGGAAATTAATCTAAAGCAATTTCAAAACTTATGGTTTAACCCAACCAACTTCATAATAACTAACATCATTTTCTTCATCAACAATTGCAAGAAGTAATTTTTTCTTTGTCGAATGTGCCACACGATTTTTCGCAGAAAATTCATGCCAAGTTAATTTATTATTTTCACTCTCAACAAATACCAACCACTTTGCGTGCTTTTGTTTAGGTTTTGCTCCTTTATCATAAACTCTAAAATCTGCACCAAATTTCAAAGCAGTTTTTACAACATAACCCTTTGTCCTTAAATCACTAAAAACAGAAAACTTTAACTGAAACTTTTTATCAATTCTCTGAAATTTTTTTAACAAATCATCTTTAGAAATTATTTTATCTCTTACAAAAATATCCATTTTTCCTTTAGCAACAAGAAACAATGCCTCAACTAAAGAATACTGAATTTTACCTTCATCAATTTCTCCAAAAGAACTTTTTTTATTTAACTGATGTGCTTCTGAACTATTACTCGAAACAATTCCTCCAATAAAAAACGCCTTAATCTTTTCCATAGTTAAAATAAAAAACCATAATATTTAAAAATATCTTTTACACAAATAAAATATGAAACTAACACAAAATAATTTAGTTCTCGTTTTAGTGTTAGTCCCAACTCTTTTTTAGAGTTATTTATTAAACTATTCCTAATAAAATGACTCTAGAACATATAACTAGCATAGAAATTAAACCATTTTTTTCAGAATTAAAGGGTTTTAAAAAAACAAAACATATAAGCACAAAAATAAATGTGCCAAAAAAAGCAAATTGTTTGCAAATAAAAAGAAAAAAACTTATGTTTAAATTTGCAACAAATGATATTTCTGAAAAAACTATTGCAATTCCAAATAATGCAAAATCTCTAGATGTAAAATATCTTGAAATAACAAGGGGAGAAATGTGTATAGATTACAATGAAATCAGATTTTATGATAATGAAGAAAACATTTTAAATATAACTAACTATCTAAATAAATAAAATGGACTTTAAAAAAATAGAATCAAAATGGCAAAAGAAATGGGAAGAAAAAAAAGTTTTTGAAGTAAAGAAAAATAAAAAACCAAAATATTATTGCCTTGAAATGTTTCCTTATCCTTCAGGAACAGGACTTCACATTGGACATTCATTAAATTACACAATTGCTGATATTCGGGCAAGATTAAAAATTATGCAAGGGTTCAATGTCCTTCATCCAATGGGATATGATGCCTTAGGACTTCCAGCAGAAAACGCAGCAATAAAAGTAGGAACACATCCAGAAGAATACACAAACAATGCAATAAAAAATTACATTAAACAACAAAAAGCATTAGGACTAAGTTATGATTGGTCAAGAATAATTAATACAGCATCTCCTGAATTCTATAAATGGGACCAATGGATTTTTTTAAAAATGTTTGAAAAAGGAATTGCGTATAAA
>JAUVHP010000048.1 GCA_030593225.1 archaeon | reverse complement strand
CTTGCTCTAAAACTCGTTTCATTAATTCAATAGTTTTTTTATGATAAGTTTTATTATAACTTATCTTACGCTGTTCCCTAAATTCAGGAGTCCACTGCTCTTTAGTCTTCTGTCTCCTCCAAATAATCAATTCTTCATTATTCCATTGTTCTTTCGCAAGAGAAGATAAATATTCCTTAGCATCAGGATTTTCTTCAAAAAACTTTTTAACTTTAATAGAAGCTTTTTTTCTATTTTCTAAATTAGCCCAATATTTTTTTTGCTCTTCATTTAATCTTTTATTATTTTCTCTTCTATAATCTTCATTAGAATCATAAAATTCTTTAGATTTTTGCATCATAAATTTTTTATATTCAGAATCTTCCCATTGCTTTTTAGCTCTTTTGGAAAGCATTTTATTTACCCCAGGTTGATTTGCCCATTCACTTATTTTTTTTCTATATTCCGGAGTTCTTTTAAGTTGCCTACATTTTTCTTTAACATCTTCTCTATGTAAAGTATGTTTCAAATGCTCTGTATGTAATCTTAAATGGTCATCTTTCATCATCCTAATAATATTTGCTGGATTGTTATTTAATTTATTAAAGTCTATATGATGCTTATGTACACCTTGTTCTAAATCATATCCTCCCATTTTTAAGTTATACTTATCAGAAAGCAAATGAGTAAAAATCCATTTATTATTACTCCAAACCATCTCGTAACCATCAATAGTAATCCTTCCACCAATTTTTGATATCTTTCTATTTAATGGCATAATTGAATCATTAATCGTTAAGTTTTGTGCCTGTTTATAATTACTGTTTCTCAACATAAATTTATGGTCTGGCGTGCAAATTATTTCTTCATCATTATCTAGAATAATTTTAATCACTGGAACATTTTTTTTAGTTATTCTTGGATTTTCTATTTTTGCAATTTCAATTCCTCCATCTCTCTGAATAGTATAACAAAAATTTTCTTTACCTTGTTTTTCTTCTTGAACTAAATCTTTGAATGATAAATTTCTCCCATCAGCCAAAGCAACTTTTGTATCTTCTGAAAAACAACCCCCTGCACTTTCTCCTTCCACAATATAAATCTCAGTATCCTCATTTTTCTTACTTGAACAATCAGATAATTTTCCAGGAAGTCCTCCAAGAGAAAACACATTTTTTCTTCTAACTAAATCTTTAGCTTTCTTAGCAGCAATTCTGGCTTTAGCAGAATCCAAAGCTTTAGAAATAATTCGTTTTGCCACACTAGGATTTTCTTCAAAAAACTCAGACAAAGCAGAAGTAACCATTGAATCAACAAAACCCTTAACTTCTGAATTTCCTAATTTTGTTTTTGTTTGTCCTTCAAACTGCGGCTCTCCAATTTTAATACTAATAATAGAAGTCAAACCCTCACGCACATCTTCTCCAGAAAGGGTTTCATTTTTTAACATTCCTTTTTTCTTAACATAATCATTTACAACACGCGTCAAAGCTGTCTTAAAACCAGACACATGCGTTCCACCCTCGACAGTATTAATTGTATTAACAAAACCAAAAATATTTTCTCTGTAACCAGAATTATATTGAATCGCCACCTCAATTATAACATCCTTCATTTCTTTCTTAAAATAAATCGGCTTATTATGCAAGACCTCTTTTGACTTATTTACCCATTTAGCAAATTCAATTAAACCCCCTGAAGCAAAAAATTCCCCTTTTTTCCCAGTAATTTCATCATCAAGAATAATTTTTAATCCAGCATTTAAAAAAGCCATTTCCCTAAATCTCGTCTCCAAGGTCTTAAACTTAAATTTAGTTGTAGAAAAAATTTCTTCATCAGGAAAAAAAGTCAAAGTAGTTCCTGTTTCTTTTCTGTCACAACGCCCAACAACTTTTAATTTTGTCTTAGCATTACCCCGAGAATATTCCTGCCGATATATTTTTCCATCTCTTTTAATCTCTACAATCAATTTACTAGATAAAGCATTTACACAACTAACCCCCACACCATGTAACCCTCCAGAAATTTTATAAGAATCTTTATCAAACTTTCCACCAGCATGAAGTTTTGTCAAAGCAACCTCAACAGCAGGAACTTTAAACTGGGGATGAGCATCAACAGGAAAACCCCGCCCATTATCTTCAACAGTTACAGAACCATCTTTATTAATAGAAATTTTAATTCTATCTCCGTGTCCAGCCATTGCCTCATCAACAGAATTATCAACTACTTCATAAACACAATGATGAACCCCATCCTCTCCAGTTGAACCTATATACATTGCTGGACGCCTTCTAACCCCTTCAAGACCTTCTAAAACCTTAATTGATTCAGCACCATATTCGTTTTTCGCAGCCATTTTATTATAAATTTCGGACAAGAAAATCCTATCAAATACCAAAACCAATTCAGTTTATAAAGTTTTCTTAGTTGTTTGTCGACGATAAAAGAAAAATCATCTATTCACACTTTTACCAATAATTGCATATTTACAAAGGAAACTATTTCCAGGTGCACCAAATCCATATCTAATTTCAACAGAAAATTCTTTACTATAATCTTCCTTCAAAAAATCTATTTCATCATTTCTTAATTCAAATAATTCAAGTATAATTTCAGATTTATCTTCTAAGGTTTTCCTTATTATTGGTTTAAAATCTTCAATAATTCTGAACACATCTTCACACACCATATTATTCCTTTTTCGCTTCTTTCTTTTCAGTAACTTTTTTCACTTTAGAAATCCACCGAACTTTTCTTCGTTTCATCAACATATTTTTTCTACATTTAGAAGAACATAAATGATTAATTGTTCCATTAACCATAATTAAAGTTAATCCTCGAGGGTTTTCATAATTTTTTTTGCAATAAACACATTTAGGCATTTTGAACTCCACACTCATTAGTTTCATAAGAAGTAATAATTAAAAAATAATTTTCTTTACCATTAACTTCTTTAGATTTCCAATTACAAGAATACTTTTCAGAAAGTTTATTCATTAAATTTTGTGAATTAGGACCTAAATTGTCGCCAAAATGCAAACCATAAACTTTTTTAGAATTAATCTCTCTAGCAACCTCTTCTAAAATAACTAATTGTGATTCTTCATCTAATCTAAATTTTTCTAAATTCATCTAAGTATACGCTCCCTTTGTTACTTTAGATTTAATTCTTCTTGCCTCAATTTCAGTTTCTCTAAGCATTAAAATATCTCCAATAACTACAGCACCACGAACATTTCTTCTCATAACTCTTCCTTCATCTCTTCCTTTTTGAACTAAACATTTAACCTGAGTAATCTCTCCTCTAAAACCAGTTCGCCCAATTAATTCTTGAACAACCGCAGGCACAACATTTCCTAAAATTTTATCACTTCCCTTCGACGCCTGTGATTTCTGCTGTTCTTGTTTTTTTTGTGTTTTTGCCATTTTAGTATTCTGTATTACAAATGTATTCAAACATTATTTAGTTTGTTAATTATTTTAAAGCCGCTATATCTTTATCTGCATCTCCAGCTTCGATAACTGCAACAGAAGAAGTTGATACAGGAAGCCCAGCAATCACACCTAACTTTTGTTTGCTATCTACTTCTTGACACGCAATTCCTTTTTCTTTGCATAACACAGGAAGATGTGCAACAATTTCTTTTGGCTCAACATCGCCTGCATAAACAACAAACTTAGCAGTTCCTCGCTCAATTGCTTTAGTCACTTCATTAGTTCCTTTCTCTATTTTCCCAGTCATCTTAGCTTTTTCAATAATTTTATATGAATCCATTGTATTTTATTTTGTGTTTAATTCTCCAGAACAAAGTTTAAAACTCCTCTTCAAAAGGAAAAATTCCCCTTGTTCATTGGATAATGAATTAAGAAAAATTTGGTTTATAAAACTTTCTAGATAAATTATTTTCTTATTTTTTTAAACTTATATTTCATTCCAATATAAATTAATACAATAATTATAACAACAACCCATAACCATGTTAAATTCTTTTCCTCTTCAAACAATTCTTCATTCTCAACAATTTCTTTTTCAACAACATCTTCTAAAACTTCTTCATGAATTAATTGAATAGTTAAATTCGCTAAAGAATTTTTAATAGAATTTAATCTAACTAATAAATCATAATAATTATCTTCAGTAAGTTCAAATTTCTTTTCTTCCCCAATATTTAAAATTGCTTTTTGAGTATTAGAAAACAAAGTAATAGAAATGCCATCATCATCTACATCATCAATCAAAAGTGTATGTGTGTCATCATTAATTTTAAAATTCATTTTCCAATTTTTACTCATAATTTTAGTATAACCTTCAAATAAATTTTGTGATGAAACTTGATAATTTGGATAACCCCCTCCATGAGATTTAACAAGATAATCAATACTAGAAGAAGCAGAATTACTTGCATAATCTGTAATAGTACAACTAGTTGAATATGTTCCAATATCTGAAGTTGAGGGATTAGAAGTATGTGATGTTGTCTGAACACCTGAAGTAACATCTGTCCCAGAACAAGAACAAATTATTACATCTCTAATATAAACCGAAGTTGAAGAACAAGAAAAAGAAACTATCGGCGACGTAATATCTAAAATTATAGTTTTTGTGGAGGTTGCGTTTGAATTACCAAGAGTATCATTAACCGCCACATTATAAGTATAATCCCCATCATTTAATCCTGTCCAATTAATTGTCCTTGTCCCATCAGAATAAGAAGTTGAATTAACTTGTCCTGTTGAATTATATAATAAAAAAGTTATTGTATCTTCGTTTGTCTCTGTTACAGAAACATTAACATAAATATTAGATTGCGACAAGTTAGCATCATCATCAGATATCCCAGTCCCATAATCTATCAAAGGATAAATACTATCAATAAAAAATGTCACACTCTTAGTTCCCTCATTTCCTAAACTATCATTTGCCCAAACATGAATAGTATTTGACCCCTCTTCCCAAGTATATGTTTGATTAGGAGTAAATGTATTATTGTTTATTCCTGAATTATTACTATACCACCATGTTTCAATTGTTTCATCTGCACTTACATTTAAATCAATAGTTTTTGTGTTATAACTTGTATTTGCAGGGGAATCTATTGTAATTACAGGAGCAACAGTATCTTTAAAAAAAGTTATTGAAGTTGAATTTGTATTACCTGTTGTATCATTTATATAAACAGCCCAAGTATTGCTTCCCTCATTAGATGTTAAACCAGTCCAATTTGTTCCACAAGTTTGAGGAGTAGAATTCCATATTCCAGAATTATTTGACCACCAACAACTATCAGGATTTGTTTCAGCATAAGTATAATTTAATTCAAAAACATCAGCATTATAAGTTATATTCTGAGGAAAAGATATTGATACTTGTGGAAAAATTGTGTCAATAGTCAAAGTGTAATTACTAATAAACCAAGCAAGATTAGTATCATTATCATATACCATACAATTCCAAATATAACTTCCATCTGATAATGTTTTTGTAAAAGTTGTTGAATTTGAAATCCCTGTTACATCATTAGTTTCATTTGCATGCCACCCTCCTGACCAGCTTCCATATAATGTAATATTTGCCAAATTAATTTCATCCGTAGCTGAGCAATTAAATATTTGGATTGGATTATTAGAATAAGTATTATCTAAAGGTGAATTTAATGTTACTGCAGGGTCGATGATATGGTCAATTTCCAAACTTCCACCAACAATTCTTAAATCAAAAGTGTCCTGAGTTCCCTGTAAATTTGTTAATAAAACTTGGTTATAAGTATTTGAATTAATACTTGTAAACTCTGCGATAATTTCTGTTCCATTAACTTCATAAACTTCAATTCTTGGAGTTCCACTTATAACTCGAGGATATAATTTAATATCTCTTGTGTTATCTAATTCTGTTTTAAAAGTCACCCTAATATAATCTTCAGAAGGAATAACTTCACTCCAAATATTATCTAGTTCATAAACTTCATTATAAATATCTGAAATAAAATTTCTATCAGAATCTAAATGCTCTGCCCCAACAATCTCTATAATTAATTCATAAGTTTCATTATTCAGCGAAGGAACTATCCACTCAATATAATCCACCAACCCATTTTCATTTAAATCATATTTATCTATTTTTATTTCTTCTCTTCCTTTTTCTGTTATCAAATATAATTTAATTATTTCTGATTTAACTTCCATAGGTAAATAATCAAATACAAGAACATCTGTGTAATGAACATTTTCAGGGCTAACAATTGTTATTTTTTTTCTTGCTTTAACAATACTCTCTTCTATAAAATAAGGTTCAGGCGTATAATACTCAATCTCATAAAACTCCACATTTTTATTTGTTTCAATTTCAACAAAATCTCCAATAATTTTTTCTTCACCTATAATTTGTTCATTTTTATCGAATTTAAAAAGAGTAATATCTTCAGATTGTTTAGGAAGATTTATTTTCATCTTTTGTTTTTCAGCTTTTATTATTTTTTTCCATTTAACTTTTTCTCCTAAAATTGCAGGATATTGAATTGTTTGAACAGATAAATTTTCTTCTGAAATAATAATATTAAACAAAGTTTCTAAAATTTCATCTTCTTTATATGCGGTTATCGTCGCAAAAGTTGTTCCAGTGTAATTCGCTTCAGGGGTTAATATTAATACACTTTTATCTAATATTAAACTAATATTTTCAATCTCAGAAACAGAATAAGATTCAGCATTTAAGAAATATTCATCTAAATCCAATAATTCTTCTGTATTTTTTAAAATAATTATGTCTTGAATTGGTTTAATTAATTGCAAAGTCATATTTTTTATTTCAGATTCTTCTAAATCTTTAGTCGCCAAAAAATTCCACCACGGTTTATGCAGTTTAATAATTTTCCCAGTTTGAGCATCTATCTCAACTTTTAATTTATATTTTATTTTAAATAATCCTAAAAATTTAGTTGTTTTATCTGCTTCTGAAACATAAATAACATTTAGATAATCACCTTCTCCAACTTCTTTTAATTCAAGTGTTCTATTTTGACTTTTTAATTTAGCTAATGCAATTCTCGAGGCTGTGTTTGGCATAATTTTTACTTCAGCATTTATTCCATTTGATAATTTTGCATTTATTTTTTCTGTATCTTTTTCTTGATTTAATCTTAAATTGGAAATAGCTTCAATATCCCTTAATTTAATTTTTTGTTTAATTCTTCTATCTTCTTTAATTTTGATTTCTATGTCTGAAGGAATTATTTGAATCTTGTCTCTATTTTCATCAATAAAAGTTTGCAATTCTTCACTTTCTTTTTCTTGAGCAGAATCTTCGCCAATTTTTTTATCAGAATCTTTTAAAATTTCTGAATCAGAAAAAGATGAATCACTGCTTGGCTCTGAACTTTCAGAAGAATCCGAGGACGATGTATCACTATCTGAATCTGAACTTGTTGAATCAGAGCTACTAGAATCTGACGTGCTATCACTTGAACTTTCAGAAGAAGAACTATCAGAAGAGAAGGAACTTCCCCCATTAGAATCATGAGCATAAGCAACACCAATAATTCCAAAAATCAAAATTACAGCAACTAACAATATCACACCTTTTTTCATAACATTATATAAAAAATAGATATATAAAATTTTCCTTCTTATTTTAAAAAAAATTAATCTTTCCATAAAACTTCAACATCATCAGTTCTTTGGCGAGGTTTAATATCTATTTTATCTAAGTTCTTTTCAAATATTTTTTTCCTAAACATAATTTCTCCAAGATATGCAATCATAGCACCATTATCAACTAACAAAGATTTTTCAGGAACAAAAAATTTAGCTCCTCTTTCCTTGCACATTATTTTACACATTTCTTGAAGTCGCTGATTGCACGCAACTCCCCCTCCTAAAAGCAATTCTTTTTTTCCTGTGTGTGCCAAAGCTCTCTCAACTGTTTCAACAAGCATTGCAAAAACTGTTTCCTGCATTGAATACGCTAAATCATTTAAAGAATATTTAGGGTCACCAGAGTCATCCCTTGGGGATTCTGATTCTAATTTCTGCCGAAGATTAGTCAAAATCCCTGACAACGCAACATCCATTCCTTTAATACTATAAGGCAACTCAATATATTTTTTACTTTTCAAAGCTAACTTCTCAATCACAGGACCGCCAGGAAAACCAATTCCTGCATGACGTGCAAAATTATCAATAAAATTTCCAACACCAATATCCAATGTCTCACCAAAAACACGATACTTTCCCGACGCATAAGCAATAATTTGCGTGTTCGCCCCAGACACATAAAGCATCACAGAATCTTTTGCATTAGTAGTCTTACCAATTTCCAAATGAGCAATACAATGATTAACAGGGATA
>JAUVHP010000070.1 GCA_030593225.1 archaeon | reverse complement strand
ACCATATTTTTTACAAAATGTTTTGTTCACATTTGTTATCTTGTAATTTTTATCTAAAATCAAAACTTCATCAAAAATAGAGTCAAAAACAGATTCTAAATATTCTGTTTTTCGATTAATTTGTTTTTCCATCATCATTTTTATATCATTTGAAAGTTAAAATTCAATCTAAATTTCAATTCTTGGAGCTATTCGAAAGGGTTTCTTTCGACAAAACTTTTTTTGATTAAAAATTTAAATATTATTTACCCCATCCTTAATAACATCCTTCCGTTTCACAATATTCTATATAATATATTTCTTTTGAAGCTTTTCCACATTTTTTACAGACAATAGGTATATTTAAATAATTTCCACTAAAATATTCCCGTTTATAGCTCAAGTCCTTAGAATTACAATATGGACACATATCTGGAATATAAATAATCGTTTTCTTAGACACTTTTCTTGGTCACCTCAAATAATTTCTAAAATCATTTTAAAATCTCTTCTTTTTTACTTTTTATGAAACTTCTTTTTTTATCTATTAATAAAGCAGCTTCTTTTCGAACCCTAGGATCGATATGATTTAGATTTTCTGTTATCTCTCTCTCGTAAGTTTTTATTTCCTTATTGAATTTAAGTGAACTTAATTCCAAAATTACTCCTCCTCTTTATCAGTGAAACTTTCTTTTGATTAAATTCTTTAATTGAAAATACATCTTACTCCATTTTTCCATTTGGAGCTCTTTAACTTAATCTTTCTTTTTATACACTTAAAGCTCCAAGAATTCCCTCTTTTTCAGCTGGTGAAAAATAATTCTGCAATTTGGAAATTATCTGCTTCAATTCAAAAAGAATTACACCAAAATTTAGTGAAATTGGAAATATTATTGAAAGTAATACATCGTTAGATACTGATTCAATTAAGATGTGAAAACCATCGTGTTCTAATTGATGCCCCGCTTGAATAGAAATCTGTTTTATTTTTCTATTGTCGTAAATAGTCTCAACACTATTTCCTGCTAGTGATGCAACCCCCGCACATAATGCCCCTAAAGATTGATGATTTTCTGAATCTTCACTAATATGTGCTTGATCTAATGCTATTATAAAGCCATCTTCAGTAAATAATATAGAACATAGAATATCAGTGCTTTTCCGAAAATCTTCTAAAATTTTCTTAATCTCTTTCTCATTTAAATTACTCATATGAGAGTGCTACCCCTGGTTCAGTTGTGTTATTTTCTACACTTCCATTTAAAATAATTTTAAGGACTTGGATAATGGCATCTTTTATTCCAAAATTAAATTTAGCAGATCCCATAAATACATGCTCACCTATCATGTTTGAAATCATTTCACACCCATGATAATCATTTCTATCTGATTTATTTGCAATTATCTTCATAGGAACATTAGACCCTAATGTAACTTTCGTTTCTTCTAATATTACCATTGCATTTCCAATATTGGCTAAATCACAGCCATCTATTAGAAAGATCACACCATCACTCCCTTTTGATAAAACTTTTCTTACCGTTGAAAATTGCATTTGACCGGGACATCCTTTTATTACAACATTCGTAATATGCCATCCTAAGTATTCGTCTTTATCTCGTAAATACTCAGTTTTACTCATAAGAACCCCTTCTGTATCACCATTTAAATTTGGTCTAGCCCATATTAATTTTCCTAAGTCAAAACCAGTTGTAGTATGAGTTTTATCTTTATCAAACTGAGTATGTAATTTTTTTTCAACATGAATTGATTTATTATCAAGAGTATGCACTAAAGTGCTTTTTCCTGAATTAAAAAAGCCTGTTATGAAAATTTTATTCCCCCTATTAATCATTATTACTATATAATCCCTTTTACCCCTTTTTTTTTATTTTATTTAAAAAAATTACTTCTTTACATCTCAAATAATTCCTTAATCTCAATTACTGCTTTATCTAACTGATCCCCCCTTATGATTTCTAGGTCAGATTCGGGCATTTTATATTTTTCCTTTAGATGAGTAATTTTTTCTACTAAATTATCAAAAGCCCAAGAAATTTTTGATTCTTTCAAAAATTCATCAAAATCGAATTTTACGCTTTTCAAAATTTTCTTAACTGTTTTTTTATTAATTTTATTAATGATATCTGGAAAGGTTGAATCTGACTTGTTGTAATAAGAAATAAGTATAAATTTCCGATTATAATTACTTATATTAATATTCTTGAGTATAAATTCTCCATTAACGGAAGCTAATTTGAAATATAATAGTTCTTGTAACATTAAATTATCTACTGTTCTTAACACTGATGTCCCCATTAATGAAAACATGGCCCCAACTGCCATTTTATCTAATTTAATTTGAGAATATTCAGATATTAACATTCCTTTACTATCTATTAAAAAACAAGATTGAAAATAGCCCTCTTCTGATAATTTGCGAAGTATTGTCTCCAAAACCTCTGTTTTACCTTCTGGTTTTCTTTTTTCTTCCGTCGAAATTTTAAAATCTTTTCCATCTTCTAATTTGTGTGAAGGTTCAATAACACCCAACTCTTTTTCTCTTATCTTCGTCTCCGATCTTGCAATTTCAAATTCCAATTTATTCTTTTCAAATTCAATTTTGCTTTTCCCGAGTTCAAATCTGATTTTTTCGATTGATCGATACGATTCCTCTAATTTTTTTTCTTTTTTTTCAAAATCAATTTTTTTTTCCTCTACTTGCTTACTCAATTGTGTAAATTGCTCTCTTGCTTCTTGCAATTTTTCGTTGTGACTTTTAAGCTCCTCCTTGGTAATTTCTAAATCTCCGCTTTTCTTTTCAAATTCTTTTATAGTAGACTCATATTCTTTTCTCTTTTCTAGCAATTTACGGTTCCTATCTTCGTAATCCTGTATAGTATTTTCTAATTTAGCATATCTCCTATTGTATTCGTCGTCTTTTTCTTTATATTCTTTCAATTTGCTTTCATAATACTTTTTCAATTCATCAATTTTTTCTGACGAATCTCCTTCTTTAATTTCCAAATCACTTTCTATTTCATTAGAAATCTCTGCATTAATTTCATTATTTTCAGTTGATAAATCCATATCATTTGCTTCAATTACGGGTTCTTCAAATTCCGAATATTCTATGTCTAATAATTGACTTTCATTATCTATATTATTAATATTTGATATCTCTGAATCGCTTTTGTTTTCACTTTCAATATCCTCAGATACTATATCCGAGAAAACTTCATCAAGAACACCCTTTACTTCAGGAAAAATATTTTCTTGTCCATAAAATCTTTCTTTCTCCTCAATAATGTAATTAATATCATCATTTTTAGAATTCGAATTTTCATTTTGATTTTTAGCTTTTTCATTATCTTCTATTTTATCCATTATCAAATCCTATTTGTGCTTTTTATTGTTTAATTACTAAATAAAATTTTTACAATAGGGACCCTACTTCTGTAAAAATTTCTCTAGAAGTATCTTTTTGAATAATATTTTTTATTTGTTTTATGATCTTGTTGGTTTCAAAATGAATTAATCCTATATTTATCCTTTTAGGAAAAGTTACCTGCAAAAGTACGTTAGAGAAAACTCTTGAAATTAATATTGTGAAATCTGCCTCGACATTAGTATTTAAACCAGCGTCAATTTTAATTTGTTCTAGAATTTTGTTAGCATTAATAATTTCTATTCCTCTCTCTGCTATTGATAATATACTCGCAGATATTGCCGCAAAACTTGAATTAAGTTCTTCGTCTTGGTCATCTTGTTCACTATTAATGGCAATAACTAACCCATCTTCCGTTATTAGATTAGCAATATTTACCCCTGTATTAATAACAAGATCGTCTAATAATTGTATTAAATTATCTCTTAAATTTACTTTTATATCTGACATTAAAATTCCTATTTTTCATAAATCTTTTTTTGTGTTCATTTATTTTTGTATTGCCTAAATTTGTACAATTTATTAAAATTAAAAAAAAAAAATTTTATAATTAATTGAATTTTTATCCTAACACCATTTTAATTTTATCCAGTGCCGAATTTATTTCGAAATCTATTAACCCTATCTTTGCATCTGCTGGCGCTAAAGCTACTAAGACTGCTTGACTTAATTGGTTTAAAATAACGAGCTTTTTAGACCCATTAATAACAATAGATCCTGTTTTTCCTGATTTTAAAGTATCGCCAACCCTAGTCCCAACTGATGTTAAGGCAGCAGACATAGCCGCTAATGCCTTTTCATCGATTTCTTTGTGTAGAGCGCTTGCCATCATTTGACCTTTTAACGAGATAAGAGCACTATTTGAGACTTCAGAATTTTTTTCCAATTCTATTAAAATATGGTGAATTTTTTCTGCTTTTGCACTCATTTTTTCACACCTCTGCTAATTTGTCAGAAGGATAGATATCGAAGTTTTCTTCCTCCTCGAGAACCTTCTGATAGAAGTCACAGAGTACACAGTCAGAGATCTTCTCAGAGAAGGTCAGGTTGCATGTCTTGTTACCCTGTGTTCCAGCCACAGCCCAACACACACGCCCCGCATTTGTTCCAGAGTTCACACCGTCGAGGTTGCTGACGCTTGCAGCAGGGCATAGACCTTTCCCATCCCCATCCAGGTTTCTGCCACACTTCATGACGTCCCAACAGTTTAGTTTTTCCATTTGTTTTCCTCCTTGACCTTTCCATTATTTTTTTTATATATTTTTTGTTTTGTTTTATTGATTTCTACAATTTATTGATTTAGATACATAATTTTTTTT
>JAUVHP010000011.1 GCA_030593225.1 archaeon | reverse complement strand
TTTTCCTTTTTTTGTCTCTGGAAATTCAATTTTCAATAAATCAATTTTCATTTCTTTTGCAATCGTAGAAGTAATTTGTGGAATCACAGGATAAAATAAAACCAACAATCTCTCAAGTAAAAAATACAAAGTATATTTTGCCGACTCACTCTCAATCTTAGAAAACTTTTTCTCTTGATTATACGCCCTTGACTTAATAACTTCAATATAATGCGAAGCAAAAATCTCCCATAAAAAATGCCTCAATTTTATAGATGGCTTATAAAAATCATATTTCTCGTAATGCTCTTCTGAAAACAGAGTCAAATCTTCAATATAATCAATAAATAATTCATCTAACTTTTCTAATTTAAGTTTTTTCTTTGGCTTGTCAAACATAAAAACAAACTTCGAAACATTCAAAAGTTTATTCAAAGTTTTCAACTCTCCACGAATTCTATCTTTAGAACATCTCAAATCAATCTTCGACAAATCACCTTCTGTTGCTGCCCAAAGCCGAAACCCCTCTGCCCCAAATTCAGAAATCAAATCTTGCGGGTCAATTACATTACCCAAACTCTTGCTCATCTTAATTCCTTTATTATCCAAAATATGCTGATGAATCCACGCACTTTCAAAAGGCATTTTACCTGTCTCATAATATCCTCTCAACAAACTATAATACAACCAAGTCCTAACAATTTCCTTACCCTGTGGTCGCAAACTAACAGGATACGCCTTATCAAAAATACTTTTATTTGAACCATAACCTAAAATAAACAACTCAGAAATTGAAGAATCAAACCAAGTATCAAAAACTCTCTCCTCTCCTTTCCATTTTAAATCTTTAAACTTAACATCAGAAACTTTTCCAACAACTTTTCCATTTTCTAAAACTTCTGCATTTTCAGGCACATTTTCTTTCCACGGCTGATAATATTTTTTATCTACAGGAACAGCAACTAAATCTTTAGAATACCATAAAGGAATTTCAGTAGCATAAAATCTCCGACGAGAAACAGGCCAATCAATAGAAATAGAATCAACCCAATCATTCAAAATCTTCCGAGAACTTTCAGGATAAAAATTAATCTTCCCCGCCAACTTCTTAATCTTATCTTTAACATCTAATTGCTTAACATAAAACTCAGGCATCTCAATAAATTCAACATCAACTTTAGAACGCTCAGAAATCGGTGTCCTATGAGTAATCTTCTCTTGTTTAACCAACAAATGCCTATCTTTCAATTCCTGAATAATTTTTTCCCTCGCAGATTTAACTTTCAGTCCTTTCAAAAAACCAGCATTTTCATTCATCTTTCCGTCCCCTTCTATAGAAATAACAGGTTTCAAACCCTGTTCTCTAAAAAATTGAATATCTGTAACATCTCCAGCAGAACACATCATAACCAGACCAGTTCCCTTATCAACTTGTGCAAACGGATGCGATTTAATCAACACCTCCTTCTCAAAAATAGGGCTAATCGCTGTCTTGTCCTCAAGATGCTTATATCTTCCATCTTTAGAATTAAAAATAACCATCCCACAACTGCAAATCAATTCAGGACGCGTCGTCCCAATAACAATCTCCTCGCCTGTCTCTTTAACTTTCCATTTAATATCATTAAACATTGTCTCTTTCTCAACATAATCAATCTCAGAATCTGCAATCGTGGTCCGTAACTTTGAATCCCAATTATTAATTCTAGTATCCTCATACACCAAACCCCTTTTATATAAATCAGCAAAAGTTGCTTGAGTCAAAGCCCTAAATTCATCTGAATCAGTAAAATAAACACTTCCAATTTCATCTGTCTTTGAATAAGAATTAAAAGAAATTCCCAGTTGTGCAAATCTTTCAGTAGAACCCAACGCTGTTTCCTCGAGAAGTTTTTTGCAATAAAAAATAAATTTTTCCCTACCAACAACAAACGGAGAAACCTTAAACTTTTTCTCTGCACTTATTTCAATTGGTAAACCATTTCTATCTAATCCAAGAGGAAACAAAACTTCAAAGCCCTTCATTCTCCAAAACCGTGCAAAAAAATCCTGATATGCATAAGTCGTTGCATGCCCAATATGAATCGGTGCATTAATATACGGCGGCGGCGTATCAATAGAATAAATTTTCTTCTTTGTTTTAACATCAAATTTAAACTGATTTGACTTTTTCCATTTCTCAACAATTGGCTTTTCAATTTCAACAGACCAATTCTTTATATCTTTAATTCCCATAATAAATTCATTAATATAAAAGTTATAAATCTTTTTGTAAAAACATTTTTATACTCACCACCTCTATATTTTTATATGGCACAAAAAGGTTCAGGAATAAATCTCCCCGGATTTGGAGGACTAACAAGTTTTAATGAAGAATACGAAAGTAGATTTAATCTAAAACCAATACATGTAATAGCATTCATAATTTTAATAATCGTATTCAGAATTTTCTTAGGAGTTTATTACTAAAATGTTCGGCGGAATAAATCCAAAAAAAATGCAAGGAATGATGAAACAAATGGGAATTGCCCAAGAGGAAATTTCTGCTTCAAAAGTTATAATTGAAAAAAAAGATGGTGGAAAATTAATCATTGAAGAACCTTCAGTAATAAAAATTAAAATGCAAGGGCAAGTTTCTTTTCAAATTACAGGAGAAGAAAAAGAAGAATCAGAAGAAGTTGAAGTTTCAGAAGACGACATAAACACAATAGTTGAAAAAACAGGATGTTCAAAAGAACAAGCAAAAGAATCATTAGAAAAAACAAGTGATTTAGCAGAATCAATTCTTGAATTGAGTTAATAAATTTTTAAAAAATATTAATCTAAATTATCTCTTTAATAGGAGAAGTTATCAAACCATGAAGACCTTTTTGTTTAGCAGATTTTGGTGTCAAACTTAAAACCAATCTAAGACCAACTTCAACTTCTTTTCCTTTATCCTCAATCAAATTATCTAATCTTTTTTTAGAAATTGAAGGATTTAAGCAATTAACTACTTGATAATAAGATTTTATATCTGGATTAACTCCTGCAATTAACATAATCTCTGTACCTTCAATGTTTTTTCTTCCAGTAAATTTACCTTCTTTAGTTAAACCATATGAAGATCCACTCTCAGTTATAAATGTCTTTCCAAAATAATTCTGAACATCATAAGGATTAAAATCTTTGCTCATAAAAGATTATATTTTCAGAAGCTTATAAAGATTATTCTACTAATTCATATACTTTGATAAAACTATATCTAAGAAATATATATAAACTTCTTTTCCTTTAAATTATTTATCCAAGCTTCTGAAGTTTGTATTAACTATTAACAATAACCTAAAATGGAAGAAATTATGCAAGAAAAAATAAGCGCAGACCATCTATTATATGTAAGCTTAAAATACACAAAAACTTGTGATGTTATTTTAAACTTAATTCTAAGATGGAGAAAAATGATTGAAACTGCAATAGATGAAATATTAGAACATGCTAAAAAGAAAAAGAAAATAAAAACAATTCCAACTAATCCAATAGATAAAATTAAAGAAATAAAAAAAATATTCAAAAATGATAAAGAGTTTCTAAAAGTAATTGAAATGTATGAAATGTTTAGGAAAATAGAAGAACTTAGAAAAGAAAGAATTGGAGAATTCAGAAAAAATGTAAATCTAAAAGTAACTTATAGAGGAAAAGAAATAAATATTAACTTGGAACAATTAAAAATCTATGCAGAAAACCTAGAAAAATTTATAAGTATTACAAGACAGTATATCTTAAAATAAAAATTCTTCAAAATGTCAAAAACAATAGTTATTACATCTGGAAAAGGAGGTGTAGGAAAAACCACCTCTGCAATAAATTTAGGTGCAGCCATTAACCACTTTGGAGGAGATGTAATTATTATTGACGGAAATTTATCAACCCCAAATATTGGAATACATTTAGGGGCCCCCGAAGTCCCAATTACTCTAAATCAAGTTCTCTCAAAAAAAGAAGATTTATTTGAAGCAGTTTACGAACACGAATCTGGATTAAAAATTATCCCTTCCTCATTATCAATTAAAGAACTTAAAAAAACTAAACCAGAAGAAATTAAAAATTTCAAAAAAGAATTTGAAAATTTAGCAGAATATGTTATAATTGATTGTGCAGCCGGACTAGGAAATGAAGCCCTTTCTACAATAGAAATGGCAGATGAATTAATAATAATAACAAATCCAGAAATGCCAGCAATAACAGATGCACTTAAAACAATTAAAATTGCTGAAGAACTAAAAAAACCAGTAATGGGAACAATTATTACACGAGTTAGAAAAAATAATTCAGAAATGAAACCAGAAACAGTAAAAGAAATGCTAGAAGTTCCAATCTTGGGAATGATTCCAGAAGATGAAGATATTCAAAAATCACTTAATAAAAAAGATGCAATAATACACACACATCCAAAAAGCAAATCTGCGAGGGCATATAAAGAAATCGCAGCAAAAATTACAGGAGTAGAATATAATTCAGATAAAGATAAAGAAACTTTAATGGAAAAAATTTACAAAAAATTAGGAATTAAAAAATAAATTTATTCATTAATTTAAAGAATTATTATAATAAAACATAATAATTCTTATAAATAACTATTAATTCTAAAATTGATGTCAGAGAAATATTTTTTCACATCTGAATCTGTAGGAATAGGACATCCAGATAAAGTTTGTGATGCTATTTCTGACGGAATTCTTGATGCTTGTTTAAGAGAAGACCCAAATAGCCGAGTTGCTGTGGAAACATTAGTTACAACAAATACAGTTGTGATTGCTGGTGAAGTGACAACAACAGCCCAAATAAACTATGAAGAAGTCGCAAGAAATACAATAAAAGAAATAGGATATACTTCTGATAAAATACAATTTGATTATCAAAATGCATCAATAGATGTCAAAATTCATGCACAATCTCCAGACATAAGCCAAGGAGTGAGTGAAGGAGAAGGTTTATTCAAAGAACAAGGTGCAGGAGACCAAGGAATTATGTTTGGTTATGCAACAAATGAAACAGGGAGTTATATGCCTCTTGCAATTGATTTAGCTCATCAAATGGTAAAAAAAGCAAAAGAACTAAGAGAATCAGAAGAAATAAATTATATTTATCCAGATTGTAAAAGCCAAGTTACAATTTGTTATGAAGATGAAATCCCCCAATATATTGAAGCAATAGTTTTTTCAACACACCATAAAGAATCAGTAAATTTAGAAAAAATAAGAGAAGATGTATTGAAAAAAATTATTAAACCAATTTGTGGAAATTTAATAAATGAAAAAACTAAAATTTATATAAATCCTACTGGAAGATTTGTCGTCGGAGGTCCAGATGGAGATACTGGCTTAACAGGAAGAAAAATAATCGTAGATACTTATGGTGGCTATGCAAAACACGGAGGAGGAGCGTTCTCAGGAAAAGACCCTTCAAAAGTAGATAGAAGTGCGGCCTATGCAGCAAGATGGGTTGCAAAAAACATTGTAGCAGCAGGACTTGCTGAAAAATGCGAAATTCAATTAAGTTACGCAATAGGATATTCTCAACCATTAAATATAACTATTGACACACATAAAACAGGCAAATTCTCAAATCAAATAATTGAAAAAGCTGTAAGAAAAGTTTTTAATTTATCTCCTGAAGGAATAATTAATTCACTAAATCTAAAAAAACCAATCTATCAAAAAACTTCATTCGGAGGCCATTTTGGACAAAAAGCTGAAGGAGATTTCTTTCCTTGGGAAAAACTAGACAAACTTCAAGAATTGCGAGACATTGCTTTTAATTATTAAAGAAATGGAAAAAGACAAATCTTATTATGACCAATTTATAATTAAAAAATATAAATTCTGGGAATTATACCTTTATGAAAAACAATTTCCATATATTGGAAGATGTTATGCTTGGGCAAAAAGACCAGAAGCAGAAACTGCAAAAGACATGCGCCCACACGAGACCTTTGAATTACATCATATAATTTATCAAGAATGGAATAAAGCAATTCAAACATTATTTCAACACGATACAGATAACCTTTCAATTATGTGTAATGAAACACGACACCTTCACGCACACTTCATTCCTCGTTATAAGACACCAAGAACAAATCGTTATTTAAAATTTACAGACCAAAATTTCGGGCACAACTACGCACCTTACCAACAACCAAAATTACATTTAGAATTTTTAATGAAAATTAAAGAAGATATAAAACATCAGTTAAAATTTTAACTAACCCTACTACCAACTTCCATATCTTTTTCAGGAAAAATCACACTTTCCTCTGCAGTTAATACAACTAACTTATCACCATAAATCCCAACAATAATTTTATCGCCCTTATTTACGTCTAAACCCAAACCAACTTCAAAATCCTTATTCAAACAATTAATAATCATTTTATTATCACTAACATTTTTGACTTCTCCAACTCGAAAATCAAATTTCACCCAATCTTTAAATTCAATTATCTTTTTCATTTTTTATATACTGCCTTAACAAAATTTCTCATCTGCAAAGCAACAATATTTATAATTTCTTCAAACTTCATAATAAAAACTGGATTAATATCTACATTCTCTTTTATTAATTTTTCTTTAAGCTCAATTCCCCTTGAAAATAAAATAGCTTTTAATTTTGAATTCAATTTATAATTATCCAATCTTCTTGCATCTCTACAAACAACAACTCCTAATTGTAATTCTGAATTCTTTAAAGCAGATAAAAATATATCAATATCATTAGAATCAATTAATTTATATTTAATTTGCAAGCCCACATCAATACTTCCTAAAAAGTCCAACTTTAATTTAATAATTCCATCAATTCCAAAATCTCTTGATTTTTTAGTTTTTATCAAACTAATATTCATATATTCAAAAAAATCATAAACTATTTCTTCAAAACAAAAAGGTTTCTCAGAATCAGATTTTTCAACCAACATTTTTTCAAGAAAATCAAAAATAAATTTTCTTATCTTAATTTCATCAAATATTATTTCTTCATCAAAAAACAATTTCTCTTCTATTTTAAAAAAAATATTAACCATTTTTAAATTCAATTATTGAGCCATTATTTACATCTAATTTTGGTTTTATCAAAACAACATTTTTTTTGCCCTTAGTAAAAATCTTTGAAAAAGATTTTTCAGGGTACGCCAATGGTGGTGTGAATTTATCCGAAGCTGCCAAAAGCATTCCTTGACTTTCAATTCCTCTCATTTTTCGCGGAGCAAGATTTACAACAACAATAATTTTTTTATTCATTAAATCTTCTTTAGAATAATATTCTTTAATTCCAGCACAAATAACTCGTTCCCCAATTTCTCCTAAATCAACATTTAATTTCCAAAGTTTATCAGCTCCAGCAATTTCTTCAACATTTTTTATTTCTCCAACTTGCAAATCAACTTTTGCAAAATCTTCAAATTGAATTATATTTTCCATTTTAGCTAAACAGCAGTTATAAGTGCTTTAATAATTATAAACCCAATTAGAGAAACTATTATAACTTTTATTATATCTAATACAAAATCTACTGGATCATTCTTTTTACTCATATTCCTAATTTCACCTCTATCTTAGATAATCTTTCATAGATTTTAAGTTTTTCTCCTAATCTTTTTTGTTCAAATTTCAAAGTTTCTAAATCCTTTTTAAGTTCACTACTTCTATCATAAAAAGCCCACAAAATTCCTCCTACGCAAAATAAAATCGCAAGAATAATAATATAAATTGTTATAAAATTATTTAGTCCAAACTCATTAAAAATTGGTGCGAGAACAAAAATTGAAGTGATAATTGAACTAACTAAAAGAATGGTTATGTTTTTAGATCCTAATCCCATAAGAAAAAAAATTAGAAGAGATTTAATAAAATTTATATCATTAAATATCTATCTTCTTAAACAAAATTTCGCCTTTCTTAATTTTCTTAGCACTAAATTGCTTCTTAATTTTCTCAGAACTCTCAGGAATAAAAGGCCAAAGCAATTCTGCAATTTTCAAAATAGATTCTTTTAATTCATAAAGAACTTTTTTATTCTTTCGTTCTTTTTCTAAAAAGGACGAGCTAGAAACCTCTGGTTTCCTGCTAGTTTCCCAAGGTTTTTTATTCTGAACATATTCATTACAAACATCAATAAAACTAAAAATTTCATTCAACACTTTATCAAATTCATAATTCTCAAATAATTTTTCAATTTTTTTCTCATTCAATTTTTTCAACAATTTATTTTCGCATTTCTCCTCGCTGTTTTTCTCAATCAAACCACTAACTCTAGAAACCAGATTACCTAACTTATTTGCAAGTTCATCATTATGCCTTTGAACCAAAGCCCTCTCGGAAAAATCCCCGTCCTGACCAAAAACAAAATTTCTGCAAACAAAATATCTTATTGAATCACTTCCATATTTTTTTACAAGGTCTGTAGGAGAAATAGCATTTCCCAAAGATTTACTTATTTTTTGTCCATTAAAAGTTAAAAATCCATTTATCAAAATAGTGTTAGCAGGTTTAATCCCCACAGACATAAGCATTGCAGGCCAAATAACACAATGAAACCAACCATTATCTATCCCAAGAAGTTGCACATTTGCAGGCCAAAATTTCTTAAATTTTTCATTAGGCCAATCAATTCCAGTAATATAATTTAGAAGTGCTTCATACCAAACATATAAAACATATTTCTCATCAATTGGAAATTTAATCCCCCAATCAAATTTACTCCGAGTAATATTTAAATCCTTCAAACCCTCTTTTACACGATTAATAATTTCTTTTCTTCTAAACTTAGGTAAAATATAATTGGGATTTTCTTCATATAATTCAAGAAGTTTATTTTGATATTTTGATAATTTAAAAAAATATCCTTTTTCTTTTAGTTCTTTTAATTCTTTATTTGGATGGAATTTACATCTTCCTTTAACTAAATCTTTTTCTGTAATATATGCTTCACATCCAAGACAATATTTTCCAGAATATTCTCCCTTGTAAATATCACTCTTTTTTTCCATTAACCTTACAAACTCTTTAACTTTCTTTTTATGGTCTATATCTGTAGTTCTTATGAATCTATCAAAATCTACATCCAAAGATTTCCACTCTTGTTTAAATTTTTTAGATAATTTATCTACTAATTGTTTTGGAGTTACTCCTTTTTCTTGTGCAGTTTTAGCAACTTTCTGACCATATTCATCACTTCCTGTTAAAAAGAAAACTTCTTTTCCTAAAACTTTATTCCATCTCGCAAGAACATCTGCCACAATTTTTTGATACGCATGTCCTATATGTGGCTCTGCATTTAAATAATCAATAGCCGTTGTGATATAAAATTTATCTTTCATAATTTTCCTCCATCAATCGCGATGCCTATGCGTAATGGCGTAGTTATATAAAATTTTTTCTTTACCATAATCTATTACAAGATTATTTCTATAAAAAACTTCTTATCAACAACTTTAAAAATTTCTTTATCCATAAAATTATATGAAAAAAAAAGGTGAAAAAAAATTAACACAAAAACAAGAAATTCTTAAAAATCCTGCAACAACAAAAACTGATTCTCCAAAAATGCGAGGACTAAAACATAAAGCAAGAAGACTTAGTATTAAAGAAGGTATGTTGACGTCGGCAAAAACTGCTTTTGGATATAATTATATCTCTCCGTTCGCAATAGCAATAAACGCAAGCAATTCAATTGTGGCAATGCTTAGTTCAATAGTAGGTATTTTAGGACCACTAAGTCAAATTTTTGGTTCACGACTAATCGAAAAATACTCAAGAAAAAAAATCATTATGAAAGCGGTTTTTTTTGAAGCACTAATGTGGTTTCCATTTATTATTATTGCATTATTATTTTACAAAGGAATTATTACAAACATTTTACCTTTAATGTTATTATTAATATTTGCTGTATATACTATTGTAAACAACATAGGACATCCTGCTTGGTTTTCTTGGATTGGAGACCTTGTAGACGACAAATATCGCGGAAGATGGTTTTCAAAAAGAAACTTGCTTAATGGTTTTATTGCAATTGTAATTGGTATTTCTTCTTCATTTTTCTTAGACTACACAAAAAAAATGGGATTCATAATGTTTGGATTTATAACACTTTTTTCATTAGCATTTCTCACAAGATTAACTGGTTGGAAAATTTTAAAAAAACAATATGAACCAAAAATCAAACTAGAAAAAGGTTATTACTTTTCATTCTGGGATTTTTTACTTAAAAATCCAAAAGACAATTTTAGAAAATTCTCAATTTATAGATTTTGGTTAAGTTTAGCATGCTCAATATCTTCCCCACTTTTAGCAGTTTATTTATTAAGAATTTTAGGATTTGGATATACAATTTATATGATTATAATTTTTGCAGGAACTATTTTTTCATTAACAGTTCTTGAACTATGGGGAAAATTCGCAGACAGATATGGAAATTACAGAGTTTTAGGAATTGCATCAATACTCATACCAATTATTCCGATTTTATGGATACTATCTCCAAATCCAATTTATCTAATCTTTGTCCCTGCACTTATTAGTGGAATTTCTTGGGCAGGATTTAATCTTGCAACAGGGAATTTTATTTACGACAATGTCTCACAACAAAAAAGAAGTTTGGCAGTTTCATATTTTAATATGCTCGGAGGATTTGGAACTTTTATAGGAGCTGGAATCGGAGCAATACTAATTAAATTTCTAACAATTCAAATAATAAAACCAATTATTGCTATATTTATTTTTGGGAGCTTAATGAGAATGATTGTAGTTTTCTATGGAATTCCACATATTAAAGAAATAAGAAAAACAGAAAAATTCAACGGAACAAAATCACTCAAAGATATAATTATTAACGAAGCAAAACCAACTTTAATTGAAGAAGCACACCAAATTATGTCAATTAAAAAATATTTAGAGGAAAAATAAATTAAAAAATCTCCCAAAAAACTTTTAAACAATCTATTCTATTTCTAAAGATGTTTAACAAAAAAGAATGTTCAAATTGTAGAAAAAAAGTAAACCAAAATTATGAGTTCTGCCCTTTTTGTGGAAATACAATTTATGGAAAACAAAAAGATTTTGGAATGCTAGGGAAAAACGATTCTCCAGAAAATCTTCAAGATTTTACACAAAATTTATTTCAAGGATTTGGAGGAGGAATTTTAAATAAAATGTTAGGAAACGCAATGAAAATGTTAGAAAAAGAAATGCAACACGAAATGAAAATGCAAAAAAAACATCCACAATCAAATCTGCAATTATTTGTTAATGGAAAAAGAATAAATATTCCAAATCAAAATCAAGAAAAACCAATTGAAGAAAAAAAACAAAAAATTAATTCAATCCACTTCTCATCAGAAAATCAAGAAAAATTTGCTTCACTAAAACAAAAAGAACCAAATACAACACTAAAAAGATTAGGAGATGTAATATTATATGATATCTTAATTCCACAAGTAGAATCATTAAAAGATATTTCAATAGTAAAATTAGAAAACAGCGTCGAGATAAAAGCAATTTCAGAAGACACATCCTATTTTAAATCAATTCCTATAAACCTAGAATTAACAGGATATGAATTTGATAATGAAAAACTTATTTTAGAATTTGAAGGGAATTAAAATAAATTTCTAAAACTATCTTGGTCGTTTATTATATAATAAATCCTTAACATAAGCCATATCTTTTTCTGCAAAACTAATTCCTAAAAATTTATATCCCCTTATACTTCTACATTCTTCAGTTGTTAAAATTCCTTTAAAACATACTCCCTCAATAAAATTAACATTTTCAGAATATTTTCCTTCAACACCTATAGAATATGTATAAGCAGATTCTAATGTCCAGACACGAGGAGTAATAACAGGTTCACCTAGCTCATTGAGTTTAATTCCACTTTCCCCTTCCTCCAATTCCAACCCCATCTGTTCTTCTTCCAATAATTTACTTATTTCCCCAAATTCTTCTTTCTCTAATTCTCTAATTATATCTTCATAATATTCTACAGTTCCAGGAGATAATCCAATCTTTTTAAAATCAATATTAGTAGTTTCTAAAGCATTTATTGTCCGCATCTCAGAAAAACCATCAACCTCATCTTTCCTACTATTTGTATAACCAGCAGCCTTATAATAATCTCCATCCCACAAAAGACCCTGCATCTCTTCAATTTTTACTTTCACAGCAGCTTTTGTAGGGGTTTCTTTCTGCTCAATTGATTTAGAAATAATAAAATAATCCAATTTTATATCTGCTTCATTAGAATAACCTGAAATATCTCCATTAGAATTTCTTATTTCCACAGAAGCATATCTTAGTGATCTATCATCATTATCAAGACTTCCTATTATCATAGGAACAGATTCATATTCAGCATCAGAGTCAAGATATTTTTCCATCCTAATATTATTTTTATTATCTAAAGTAAAAATAGATTTTCCATTAATAATTTCACTTGACCCACTTTTTTCTGAAGTTAAATAATCTACTTCTATTTTCCCATTTTCATCTTTATTAAATTTCAATTCATTTCCTTTCCCAAGAACTATATTAAGATTACTATTTTCACCTGTTCCAAAAAATTCACTATCTTCCAAAACATCCAATCGCACTTCTTTTTCCCCGACATTTCTGAAAATTAATTCATCATCAGTTTCTTTAAAAAAACTACCATAATCTTTAACTAATTTATCATAACTAATATCTTTATTAGCAATTAAAAAATCATTATTCTTAGAATACATATGCAACTCATTTTTATAAATAAATTCTGTATCCTTATCTAAAACCAATCCATAACTATTTAATTTCACAGCACCATTTACCAATTTATTTCCCTCAGGAAATAGAATATTTTTTCCTTTAAATGTAACATCTGGTATCTTTCCTTTATAACCTTCTTTCATCTTCGGAAATTCCTTAATCTCGCTTCCTTCAGGAGGATGAATCACAACTCCCTTCTCTTTACTATAAGTAATTCTTGAACCATTAGTAACATTTATTTCAGTTCCTTCAAAAACATAAACTCCGTCTTTATTTGTTGTAAAATCAGCATTAATAACTTCACCATCTTTGTCTAACTTAACAAAACTAGGATGCCCTGCTTCCTTTTGCGATTTAATGTTTTCATAAACCTCACCATAAATTTCACAACTTCCCCCAACTTTATTATATGTAAATGTACTTCCAGTTTTGTCTTTCATAAATTCTACATCTGAAACAACAATTTCTTCAGGTTTCGCAGATTTATCAACAAGGTCTCCAATCTCTTGATTTTCTCCAACCTGAAATTTTCCACTTTCAAGATTACCTTCTCCACTATATATAGGAGAATCTCCAATAACCTCTAAACCAGAATCTTGTGCAACAGCAAGTGCATCATCAGCACAACTAACAAACCCAACTTGCAAAACCAAAAAAATTCCAATAACCAAACAAATTAATTTATTCCTCATCTAATACTCCATTGCAAAAGCCCATTCATAAACTTCATCATTTAATTTAAACACCTCATCCCTAATAACAAACATAACATTATTTTCATCAACATTATTTATCTCAAGTTTTAAATCATTTTCCAAAAAACAAGTTAAACAAATACTCTCTTTATTTAAATTAATTAATTCCTCTAAAGAATCATAAATAATTCCTAACCTAACAAAAATAGTATTTTCAAAATCTCTCAATAAATCAACACTCTCTCCCTTACTAATTCTAATTGGATAATTAATATCAAAGACAACTTCTTCATTTTTAATTGTTGTAATTACTTCAATATCTCCTTGCTCAATTATTACATCAGTAAAATCAGCAAAATTATTTACACAAAAAAATAAATTCTCTGCAACATATAAAGAAATTTCTTCCTCAACTTTTTCTTTACTTGGAATATAATTTTCACCTTTAGAAGAATAAATTGCTAAACCAGAAACAGACATTTCAGGAACAAAATAATATCCTCCCCCAGCACCAACGCGTTCAACCACTTCAGTTCCAACTTCATCAATACAACTCTCTACAAAAAACTGAACATCTCCAGAATCAGAAATTGTGAATTCTTGTGTTATCCCTCCACGCAACATAAAAAATAAACTCACTGAAGCAACTAAAATTATTCCAACAATAATAAAAATAGTTAACTGCCCCTTGCAAGCATTTTTGCAAAAAATGTTTCGGGGTACGCCAATGGTGGTGTGTCCACGTCTTTTCATAAACAATTAATTAAAATAAAATTTATAAACTTATCTTTTCAAATTTCAAAACTATCTCTTCATCAAAGTTCTAAGAATTAAAGGAACAACTTTTTCAGGAGATTCAGTAGAATTAATATTAAAAAGCAAATCTTTATTTTTATAAAAATCAATTAAGGGTTGTGTCTCTTTATTATAAAGTTCTAATCTTGTTTTAATTGTCTCTTCATTATCTTCTGCTCTTTTCACAACATCTCCATTACACACATCACAAACACCTTCTTTTTTCGGAGGAAAATTTCTTGCATGATAAATTTTTCCACAATCTTTACAAGTTATTCTTCCAGACATTCTATCCATTAAAACTTCCATTGGAACTTCAATATTCACAACTGCATCTAAATCAGTTATTTCTAACAATGCTTCTGCCTGTCCAAGAGTTCTAGGAAACCCATCAAGTATAAATCCATCTTTACAATCTTCTTGACACAATCTATCTTTAACTATTTGTATTGTAATATCATCAGAAACTAATCCTCCAGCATCCATTATTTCTTTAACCTTCATCCCAATCTCTGTCTCATTCTTTAAATTTTCTCTAAACAAATCTCCTGTAGAAATATGGGGAATTCCAAGAATAGGAGCAATCCTACTTGAATAAGTTCCCTTTCCAGAATTAGGCGGACCTAAAAATATTTTTCTCATCTTTAAAATTTCCTATAATGAACACTCTCATCTGCTTTTTCATAAGAATAAATCTCACTTGGATTAAACCAAATTGAAATTTCTTTTTCAGATTCTGAAGGGTCATCAGTAGCATGAATAATTGTAATAATAGGACGATTTGAAATATTTGCTAAATCATATGTATCATGTGAATAATCTCCTCTAATTGTCCCAGGAGATGCCTCATCAATATTAGTAGAACCTGCTAATCTTCTCACAGTTTTTACAGCATTATGACCTTCAAGCACCATAGCAATAATCGGACAAAGCAACAAATCTTTAATCAAACCATCAACTATTTCTTGTCCTGCTTTCTTAGAATCATAATCTTCAGGATAACCTTTATTTTTCTTTATCCCTTCTCCTTTCTTAATCAACCATTCCTCATCCTTAAAATAATGTGTAGCAAGTTGCTCTTCCTTTGCATCAAGCATTTTCAAAGCAATAATTTTCAAACCAACTTTTTCAAATCGCGAAAGAATCTCTCCAACAATTCCTCGCTGTACAGCATCAGGCTTAAACAAAATAAGCGCCCTTTCTTTATTTACCATGTGTAATCTAAAAAATTTCAATTTAAAAATTCTTCTATACAAAAAAATTATTCTATTTTTTCATAATTAAATCTCTTCCATTCCATATCATTCATTCTCATTTCTCTTCCCTTCCCAATTTTGTTTAGATTTATGCCCCTAGTAAACATTTTTATAGAAAATGTTTCGGGGTACGCCAATGGTGGTGTGAACCTAGTAAACATTTTTATAGAAAATGTTTCGGGGCCTGCTTGCAGGTTCTCGCACCGGGAGTAAAGCAAGACGGTGTACGCCTATGGTGGTGTGCATTGAATCAAGGCATTTTCTTCTGTAGCATAGTCGCCTATGTAAAGAAGGAAATAACGCAGAGTCAATGAAAAAGAAAACAAAATCAATTCTAATCAACAATTTTATTGCTATAACTATCCAAATTACTTTTCAAAGTCGTCGCTAAATCAATAACATATTTTCCTTCTGAAACTTTGTAAATCAAAGGTCTTTCTTTATTAAACAAATTAACTACATCAATTTCATATTTTCCAGGACCAACAGCACGAATAGATTCTATATCTAAAATAACAGGCAAATCATCATCAGTAATCCCAGCCATTTCACGAATATCTTTTTCAATAGCCAATCTATCTTCTTCAGGAATTTCAATTACTTTATTTTTTAAATCTTCCAATTGTTCATCCCGAATATAAAAAAAGAACCGACTACCGCAACTAGCACATCCTTCTAATAACTCCTTGCTACCAATAGGAATAATATTAGAACACTTCGTGCATTGGTGTGGCATTTTATATTACCTCCTGAAAAATTATTAACATAAAATAATTAGAATTTCAGATTATTTAATCTTTTCTAAACTAAAAAAGAATCACTTATTCAACAACAACTCAATCTTTTTAGGATTTCTTTATTTCTTCTAGTAATATTAGATATTCATAATCTTTAACTTCAAATTTTTTTATAATTTGATCTACAACTTGGCGGAAGGTTTCATTATCTTTTGCCAAAATTTCTGTTGTAAAATTAAATTTTCCTAAGAGTTCCGAGACATCTATTATCTGCTTATGCTTTTTACAAAATTCTATGAATTTCTCCTCTTGAATTGATTTAATATTTAATGCAAGAGAATATCTATTAAGCTCTAATTTCTTATAGTCAATTAGAATCCGGAAAATTTTTAGTATATCCTTGGATTTTAGTTGTTTAATTTTTTGTGCAACTGTGACTGCAGAAAGGTTTGTTTTTGTTGCCAATTCTACTAGAGAAATTTTAGAATTCTGGGAAAGTTCTTTTAAGATATTATTTTCTGTTTCAGAGAGCATAATTGAATTTGATACATCCTTGATTGTTGTTGTTAAAAGAGGTTCTTTAAAGAAAGAAGATTGAAAATCATAGTTTTTGATTGAAATTACAATTTGAAAATCCTGAATTTGATCAATAAGAGTTTGTCTGATTTTCTTTATTTGATTATTTAGTTCAAATGGATTTTTAGCTTTTATTGAAAGAAGTATATTGTATTTACCAAGAGATTTTTGGAAAGAGATTATTTCCCTATTTTGCTGAATTAATTTTTCTATTTTTGATATCCCTCCAGAGATTTTAAGAAGAATTGCATAAGAAGTAAATCCAATTCTCGCAAAATTGGTTTCAGTGATATAAGATCTGATTATTCCTTCTTTCTCAAGGCGACGAATTCTTGAAGCTACAGCCTCTCTTGAAAGATTGACCTTTTTCCCAATTTCTTTATTAGATTGTCTGCAATTATCTAGAAGTTCCCCAAGTATTCTTTTATCTTTTATATCTATTTTCATTATTTCATGCAATTCATTAAATATTTAAAGTATTTGTTTTGTTATTTGCATTATTTTATGCAGAAGATTTTATATATTGATATTACCACTACATAATAACTAAGTAATCATAATATTGATGAAAGGGTAAATGAAAATGGCAAGAAGTAAGTTTTTAGAAATGCTTGAAAAAGACATAGAATGTATCTATAGCAAAGCTACCAAAAAAGGAAATGACACCTCTTATGCTTTTGAAAGATTGCTTGGAGTTGAACATAGTTTAATTTGGTCATATGAAGTTGAACCATGGTTTAATATGAAAAGACCTATGGGAGAATTTTGCGAGGAAGTTTGCAATAAGCGACTTAAAGTCTTTGATAAAAACGGAAAAGTTGCTTCAAACTTGTTTGGAGAAAACATTTATGCAGATAGGATTAATAATACCGCATCTAAACTATATCAATTTAATCTCAAAGATGCAGAAAAAATTATAAAAAGATATCCTTCTACTGAAATTCTTAAATCGAAATCTGGACTAAATGAAATTCTATTTCGCTATGAAGATTCTCAAAAATATCAAATTAGAATTAGCGAGAAAGGAGATATTGCTTTCGTTCGGCAAGGAATAGACTTCAAGGACCAGAATGTTTCAAGAGAAGTACTTGAAGAAGGATTGAAACAATTTCTAGCATCACACAAATAAATAAATTTTATTTTTTATTTTTTATTTTTAACTCATAAATTAGATTATAAGAAAAAGCACCTTTTTTTACAATAGAATCAACCTTGTGCTTAAATCTTAAATTTACTTCATAGCCGTGCTTTTCACCTTGAACTTTTGGGCAGTTCTTTTTCCCAGCACAAGAGTCATAAGGCATTATTATTCTTCCATTTTTTCTTAGATATTTTTTTGCATCTTCTAAAAATATATTAATTAATCCACCTTTTGAATCAGCTAAAGATTTTGAGATTGTTCCTTCTATAAGTTTGTCTTCAAAAAAGGGATGATTAAATATTATTACATCTACTTTAGTTTTGATCTTTTCAAATAAATTTCCATGGAAAACTTTTGTTTTTTGTGATAATCCATATTGTTTTATATTAGCAATTGTATTCCTTACTGCTAATTCTGATATATCAGAAAAGATAACTTTTTTTGCACCATTCAATACTGCTGTTATTCCTTGAATTCCTGAACCACAACCCATATCTATTACAATTTTATTTAGATAAAGTGCATTATTAGAAAAAAGATAATTTGCCAAAAATCTTGCGGTAATTAAATTTGGTGAAAGAACACCAGGATACTCCTGAAAATTTTTTAACGTGCAAAGTTCTCCCAAATTAAGATTATACTTATGGATTTTATCATCTCTAAGTTGGTTTGTTATTAAATTCAAATCTATTTTTTTAGGCATAATTGTTTTAATCCTTTTTCATTTTTAATTATTTCCTAAATAAAATTTACAAAAATTTTAAAATTATTTATTCAACAACAGCTCTATCTTCTTAGGATTTCTTTTAATATCTTTCACAATTGTCGCAGGTCCAATAATAGTTATCGCTCCCAAATCTGCTCCTGTCAAAACATTTGCCAAACTCTTTTTGAACTTCATAAAAAAACCCTCATCCCCATTTCCAGAAATAACTGCT
>JAUVHP010000062.1 GCA_030593225.1 archaeon | reverse complement strand
AATGTAAACTATTCCATAATCTCTGATGAACAAATTTTCATAGTTCAAAAAGCAGAAGGAGTAATTTACACGTATATAAATCATCAAAGAAGTGATAAATCTATACTTGTAAACAATGAAAATTGGTTGAATGCAACACTCATAACAGGAGTTGGAGATATTGAATTATATTATAATGGCACAATAATAAATCAAGGAGCAAGCCCGCTTTCAAATTTAACAAATTTCGCAGACGAAGGAGTTTTCAATATTTCAGGTATTTATTTAGGTAATGAAAATTATACATCTGCATCAGAAATCTGGTGGGCTACTGTAAGTTCAGATTCAGCACCAACCCTAAGTCTTGTTTATCCTCAAAATATAAATTATAATACAGATGTAAGTGAATTAAATTACACTGTATCCGACGACATAGCTTTGGATATTTGTTGGTATTCAATAAATAATGGTGTGGCAAATACTACAATAACTTGTGGAAATAATGTGACAGGATTAACTTCAACCGAAGGAAGTAATACGTGGACAATTTGGGCGAACGATTCAATAGGGCAAAAAAGTTCAGATAGTGTGACTTTTAATAAAGATACATTAAAACCTTTAGTAACATCTTTAACAGAATCTCCATCAGACCCAGCAACATATTCTTCAGAAACAATTTATGAATTTAATGCAACAATTACAGACACGAATTTAGAAACTATTTTAATAGAGTTTAATGGAATAAATTACACACCTTCAAACTCAGGAGATGTTTATAATTTTTCTATTTCAGATTTATCTGTTGGAGTCTATAATTATTATTGGTATGTAAATGATTCTTATGGAAATATTAATAATTCTGAATCAGGAGATTATACAATAGATAAAGCAGACCCTTCTTCAAATATGGCAATATCTGGAACCACCCCAATTGAGTATGGGATAACATCTGACTTTTCAGAATCAGAAACAAACGTTGGCGACGGAGGATGTTCTTATTCTATGGATTTAAGCAATGGAATCTATGGTGTTGGAACTTGGACATTTAATTATTCAACTTCTGGATGTGCAAATTATACAGCAGGAAGTGTAACAAAAGATTTAATTGTAAATAAAAACACTTCTCTTACTTTGGGTTTGACTGCTACAACCCCTATAGAATATCCAACAACAACAGATTTTACTGGAAGCAATTGTCCTGCTCAATTAACTTGTTCATTAAATATTAGTAACGCTGTTTATCAAGCAGGAGATATATCTGCAAACTATTCAACAGCAGGAAACAATAATTACTCTGCGACATCAACAGATTTCACAATAACAATAAATCAGAATTCATCTTATATTCTAGGAATTTCAGGAACAACACCAATTACTTATGGAACTACAACAGATGTGGCAGGGAGTGATTGCCCATCACAATTATCTTGTTCATTAGATAAATCTAACATAGTTTATGGAGTGGGGGAATCACCAGTAAAATTCAATTATTCAACAATAGGAAATACAAACTATACAGCAAATTCTATTACAAAAGATATAACTATCAATCAAGCAATTCCAACAGGAACCTTAACTTCTAATTTGGGGTGGATTATAAATGAATCACAAGAAATAACAATTGGTTTGTCAGAATCAAATACTGAAGATAATGATGTTTCTTATAATGTATTTAGGGACGATGTAGATAAGGGAACAGGAGAAACTTGGACACCTTCTTTAGGAACATATAATTATATTTTAAACACGACAGGAGGACAAAATTATACTGCAAATGCAAGTATGGATGTTCAAACTCTAACAGTTAATGATGTAACTTTACCAATAGTTTCTATAGTTTATCCAATAAATGGAACAACTTATACAATAGATGTTTCTGAATTAAATTATACTTTAACTGAAATAAATTCTGATTCTTGTTGGTATTCAATAAATGGGGGTGTTGTAAATACATCAATAACATGTGGTGATAATGCAACCGGATTAAATTCTATAGAAAATTTGAACACTTGGACAATTTGGGCAAATGACACAAGTGGAAATGAAAATTCAAGTTCTGTGACTTTCAGCAAAGATACCGCTTATCCAGATGTAGCAATAAACTCACCTCTTAATCAAACATATAATACAAATTCAATATTATTTAATATCACAGCAACAGATGGTGGAGAAATAAGTTCTTGTTGGTATTCTTTAGATTCAGGAATAAATAATAATTCTATGACAAACTTAGGAGACGAATATACAGATACAAATTCTACAATGACGCAAGGTTCACACACAGCAAATTTTTATTGTAATGATAGTTTCAATAATTTAAATAATTCAGAACAAGAAACATTTTTCATTGATTCAATTTATCCATTTATAACTTCATTAACAGAAACTCCCAGCGACCCTGTAACTTATTCGTCAGGAATAACTTATGAATTTAATGCTACTATCTCTGACACAAATTTAAAAACAGTTTTAATTGAGTTTGATGGAACAAACTACACCCCTTCAAATTTAGGTGATGTTTATAATTTTTCTATTTTAAATTTACCTGCAGGAATTTATTCTTATTCTTGGTTTGCCAACGATACAATTAATAATATTAATCTAACTGAAACTCAAACTTATACAATAAATAATGCAACAGGAGATATAACTCTTTTAATTAATGGTTCTGAATCAGACCAGACAGCGACGTATGGGGTGCAAACAAATGCAAGTTCAACAACTTCATACGGAACTCTTACAATTTACAAAGATGGAATTGATGTTACAAGCGAAAACAATAATCTCGTGACTTTAGGAGTTGGATATTATAATTATACTGCTGTTTCTTTAGGAGACCAAAACCATAGTTCAGCTACAATAACAAGATTTGTAAATATAACAAAAGCAAACAGCGAGGTAAATTTAACTTTAAATGAAACTGCAGGAAATATAACTATTCCTCAAGATAATTCAATTTTATTAAATGGAACTTTAGTGACTGGAGATTCAGGGGCAACACTGAGATTATATAATGATGGAACTCTTATTAATCAAGGAACTATAGAAGTTAGCAATCAAACTGATTTTAATATTATTGGTTTATTTAACATAACTATTTTATATTTAGAAAGTCAAAATTATACTGGAAGTTCTAAAACATTTTGGGTTAATATAACTGAGGCCCCTGATTTAACTAATCCTAGTGTAACTTCATTAACAGAAACTCCCAGCGACCCTGCAAATTATTCGCCTGAAACAATTTATGAATTTAATGCAACAATTATTGATAATAGAGAAATTGATTTAGTGTTTATAGAATTCGACGGGACAAATTATACGCCAAGTAATTTAAGTAATGTTTATAATTTTTCTATTTCAAATTTAGGAGTGGGAATTTATTCTTATTCTTGGTTTGCAAATGATACATCAGGGAATGTAAATAATACTCAAAGTGGAACTTATGCAATAAATAAAACAATACCTTCATTAGATTTAACAATAACACCGTCGCAATCAGAAACTTTTGGAACAGAAACAACTGCGACAGGAAGCGGGTGTCCTACTGAACTAACTTGTAATTTATATAGAGAACATGGGGTGGTTGATAATTCAGACACACAAACTTTAGGAGTGGCAGTTTACAATTACACTTACAACACAACAGGAAATACAAATTATTCCACGGCTTCAATAAGCAAGTTGTTGACTATAACTCAAGCAACAGGAGTTGTTTATACTTATTTAGATAATTCAAGGAGTAATAAATCAATAAGTAATAATACTGAAATTTGGTTGAACTCAACTTTAATAACAGGTTCTGGGGAAATTAAAATTTATAATAATGGAACTTTAATAAATCAGGGTTCTTCCCCGCTTTCAAATTATACTTTATTTGACCAAGTTGGATTATATAATATCACAACTATTTATGAAGGAAATGAAAATTATACTTCTGCATCAGAAACTTGGTGGGTTGATGTTCTTGCAGTTGATTTAACTAATCCAGCAGTGGCTATAATTTATCCTCAAAATATTTCTTATGATTCAATTCAAACAGAGCTAAATTATTCTGCTTCTGATAATCAAGAATTAGATTCCTGTTGGTATTCTGTTAATGGAGGATGGACTAACACAACAATAACTTGCGGAGATAATGTTACAGGATTAAATTCAGGGCAAGGTTCTTCAACATGGATAGTTTATACTAATGACACAAATGGAAATAAAAATTCAAGTTCAGTTGTGTTTTTTGTTGACAGCATTTTTCCGACAATAAATTTTGTTGCCCCAACAAAAACAAGTAATTCATCAACCAATGAAAATTTAATTGAAATAAATGTAAGTGCAAATGATACAAATTTAGACACTATTGTTATTAGATTATATAATTCAACAAATGATTTAATAAAAACTAACTTTTCAACAAACAACAATTTTTTTATTAATTATACTGGATTGCCTGCAGGAATTTATTATTATAATGCTACTGTGAATGATACTTTAAATAATCAAAATTCAACTGAAACAAGAGCAATTAATTTAACTCTCCCCTCGCTGACAATTCACAAGCCACAAAATAAAACTTATATTGCAAATACCTCTCTTTTATTAGATTATTCTGTAACTAATGCTACTACTGTATGGTATAATATTGATTCAGTGCAAAATACAACCATAACTTCCAATACATATTTTAATACATCTGAGGGAAGTCATACACTTTATCTTTATGCAAATAACAGCAACGGAGTTATAACAAAAAATGTAACTTTTTCAATTAATATGACTTTATTTGAAATAGAATCTGGTAATTGGGAAGATGGTAACAGAGGAGAATCAACAAATTTTAATGAATATTCTTTTGATGAAATACAAAATTTAAGTAATATTACTTTAGAAAATACTCTGTATGGAAAAATAATTTTTGACGAAACTATTAATTTAACTGACGATGAAAACCCAAGTGATAATCAAATAGACCTTGATAGTTATATAAATATTTCAGGAAATAGAATTGAAATAAATTCTACAGCATTACCTAATTTTAATAAATCTGCTACTCTTAATTTTTATAATTTGACTTTTTCCAATCCAAGAATTTTAAGAGATGGAATTATTTGTGCTTCAACAATTTGCACACAAAATAATTATTTAGCAGGAGTTTTAAGTTTTAATGTTACTGGTTTTACAATTTATTCTTCAGAAGAAACTCCTATTGAAGAAGCACCTTCTGAACCTGTTGTTTCAGGAGGCGGAGGAGGTGGAGGAATTATAATTTATGAATGTTTTAATGATAGTGATTGTGAAAGCAAAGATGAAGTTTGTTTAAATTACAGATGTGTAAAATTATTTGATATAAAAATAATTGATTTTGAATCTCCAATAAAATTAGGAGAATTTTTTGATTTTACTTATTTTTTAAAAGGTATGGGAGATATT
>JAUVHP010000069.1 GCA_030593225.1 archaeon | reverse complement strand
AATTCAATTTTCCTTGCAATATTAAAATATTATTTCCAAGAATAATTCCAAGAATCTTTCTAATTCTCGCGTCCCCATTTAAATCCCTAATTTCAGAATAAGGTAAAAACTGTATTGAAAATCCTTTCAACTTCCCAAAATCTTTTTTCTTAGCCATTTTATTTATGTTTTATGTGCATTTTAAAATCTTTAGCCAAAGATAAAAAACTTTTTTCAAAATAATTTATCTTCGTAGAAAAGGAATGAATCCTAAGACCATTAGCCATAACCATTCCCAAAATAAAAATTAATAATGTTTGCTCAAAAGTTGGAGAGTTACCAAACAAATACCATACTGCAGTTGCTAATGCGAGAATTGTTATTAAAATTAAAATAATATCTCCAAATTTCATTTAGCACCCCCTAAAAAAGAAAAAACCCACAAACCAAAAGCTATAGTTAACAAAATCCAAAAAACAATTTCTCTCCAATCAATTTTTTTCTTCACCATTCTTTTATTTATAAAAACATTTTTACTTTTTAATATTTACTAAATTTTCTTTGACAATTTAAAAATTGACTCATAAAATTCCTCCAAATTCTTTCCATATTTTGCACTTATTCCAATAACTTCATATTCAGGAAAAGCCGCTTCTATTTTTTTAATATCAGATTTTTTCTTATCAACTTTATTCGCAACAATTAATACTGGAATTTTTCTTGCAATCAAATTTCCAATAATAGTAATATTAACCTGATTATATGGATTCTCAGTAGAATCCAAAACCACAACAACCATATCCATATCTTCAAGCCATTTAATACTATCAACTATCCCCTGAGTCGCCTCTTTTGCTCGTTTCTTTGCATCTTTCCTACTCACCTTATATTTTAAAAAATCTTCATAATCAATTTTTGTTGCAATTCCAGGAGTATCAATCATTTTAAACATCATTGTCTTTCCTTTATAATTAATTTCAACTTTTTCCTTAAACTGAACACTACGAGTTTCGTGCGGAACTTTACTAACACTTCCAATTTCTTCCCCAGTAAAATCTTTACAAATTCTATTAGCCAAACTTGTCTTTCCTGCATTTGGCGGACCATAAAAACCTAATTTTATATCTTTTTTATTTCTAAAGATATTTGTAAAAACTCTTCCAATAAAATTCTTAAAAATTTTTATTCCCATTAGTTCTTTTCAAACCTACCATTTAATTGAAAAGGACTCATCAGGAATTTTAAAGAAATTTTGGGGCTATGCCGACAAACCTTGAAATAAATTGTGTTTGTCATTAGTTCTTTTCAAACCTACTATTTAATTGAAAAGGACTCATCAGGAATTTTGAAAAAATTTTGGGGCTATGCCGACAAATGCTAAAGTAAATTATGTTTGTCATTATATATAAAATTGATTAAAAGGTTTATAAATATTTCAGCGATAAAACTCTACTTTTTAAATTTCCTTGGATTAAATTTTTTGGAATTAATTCCCATTCTTCTAGAAGGAAACTTTTTAGAAATATTAGTTTGAGGCATTACAATTTGTTTTTTCTTAAAAAAATTCAAAAGTTTCTCAACAGGAATTTCAAACATTCCAGTTCTTTTCCCAAAATATTTTCTAATTATATATCTCATCTGCTCAGAATTCCAACCAGATTTTCTCAAGCTTGCAATAATTTTATTCACATCAACACCTTTCTTTTTTGAATTTTCTACAAAAGAAATTAAATTATACAAATCATTTTTATTCTTAAATAAATAATCTTCATACTTTTTAGAATACCATTTTTGAAGAATAATATAAGCAACAATCGCAACTAACACTAATAAAAAAATAATAAGACTAAAAAGAACCCACTTAGAAATCCCTTCTTCTTCAGTTGGAATTTCAGCTAATTGCAAACTAGTTATTGAAGGAGAAATAAATAAAGGTAATTTAGAAAAATCAACATCTTGTGTTGTAGAAAAAACAACTTTTGAAGTTGCGTCTTCAAGAGGAATAAAAACATAATCTCCAATTTCTCTTTTATTATAATCTTTATCAAATTTAAGAAAATCAATATTTCTAATAATTAAAAAAATACTTTCATCAGAATCAGATTTTTTATTAACACTCAACTCAAAAACATTTAACAACACATCTAAACCACCGCCGTAATCTGCAGAAATTTCCTTGTAAGTAATAGTATTAACCAAATTATTAAGATTCCAAGCTAAAATCGCATCATTATATTCTTTCTCTCTATCCACAGAACTTTCATCAAGAAGTGTCAAAGCATTCACATTAATTTTATCTTCATTAACATAAAAAGGGAGAATCTCTGCACTTTTACTTACAATAACTGAGTTTGGAAGAACAATGCTAAGTAAATCATTTATTAACTTAATATAATAACTATCAGCAACTCCTGCACCAGCAGAATCAAAACTAATCTTAATTCTTGTTAGTTGATTTTCAATTTCAACCAAATTAAGAACTGATTGTATAGACGTTTGATGAAACATAGAAAGAGAATCTAATTGAGATTTAATCTTATCCAAATAACTTAATTTTTCCTTAAGAATCATATTTAATGCCTGAATTGGAGTTTCCACCAAAACTTTAAAGGTTTTAGAAGTGTTCAACCCATCACCATAAGTAATAGTAACCACAACATCAAAATTACCAGTCTTATTATAAGAATAAATAATCTCATTTAATTTTGTATCTCTAGAATTATTATCTCCAAAATCCCAATTATAATTAGTTATATTATTCTTAACATTTAAAATATCCACATTAACCTCAAATTTTGTTGGCACAGTAGCAGCCGTTGTTAAAGGACTAAGAAAACGTATTAAAGGAACAATTTCAATTGTCATATCTTGGGAAAAAATTTTTTCTCCATTTAACTTTAACCAAAAAGTTTCTCCATCATCTACATTAAAATTTGCATTATCTAAATAAATTTGTTGATAGCCAGAATTATATTTTAATGGAATTTCCTCTAAATCATAAAAGTTTGTTGGAATATTTCTTCCAGCACCACTTAGAGAACCATAAATCCCAAATAATTCATCAATAATAATTGTTTGTGCTACACCTGAAAATAATTTTATTGGAATAACACAATTTTTTTTTGAACATTCCAAACTACCATATTTTGATTTAAGATAATTCTCAACAACTACTTCAAAATTCCCTGCATAATCATTAGAAATAGAAAAATTACTCAGAGGAGCAAATTTTAAACTATATGCAATAAGATTATATGAATAATTCTCTTCTCCAGTAAAAGGATAAGGATAGCCACATCCATTTTCCTCATCTTTATAATAATTTACAGATGTATCTCCCTCACCCTCAACACATAAATAATATTCTTTTATCTCATTAGAATTCCCTGTAATTTTACAAAAAAATTCTCCTGCCCCATCTATAGAATCAATCTCACACCCTCCAACAAGAGAGTTATCTAAACTATAAAGAGACATATAAACACTTGTAGGGCCACTTCCAGTTATAGAAGAAACCTCTAAACCCAACCCAAATTCTATTGATTCTGGAAGTTCAACTCTTTGACAAAGTTTAGTCTCTGTAATTATTCCTTCTTCTATGGAAGCTTCTTCATTATCAAAACAACCGTCTGTTTTAGATAATTCACAAAATTCATCTGCAACATTATTATTTATTATTTCTAAAGAACCATCATTAAATATATCTGCTTTTAATTGATTATCGCAAGATTTAATAGCATTGCTAGATAAATTAAAATCAATAGAATTTAGAGACAACATATCCTCCTCAAATTTAAATCCAACAAGTTTAGATTCTCCTTTAATTAAATCAATTGTTTTTGTTGCAACACCACTACTTATATTAATATAATCTATATCACAATTAAGAGTATTACATTCAGAAAAAATATTATTTAATACTAATAAATCAGAAAGATTTATTTTATCTCCTTTACTTGTTTCAAAAGTTGAATTTAAATCCATATTACTTAAACTAATATTAATCCACCCCTCAACAAATTCTCCTTGGAGATAATCACTTTTAATATTATGGGAAAGATTTCCCTCTTCAAAACCTGCAGATATAAAACTTATAAAAAATACTACTAACAATACTAAAAAAAATTTACACCTCATACATCTTATATAATTTTTTTTCTTTTTAAATATTAAGGAAAAAGAAAAAAATTTCATGTAAAATTAAAATTATTTTTTCTTGTAAAATATTAAAAATCCATAGATAAAACTAATTAATATTAAAGAAAAAATTACACTAAAAAATCCAAAGAAAGGTAATTCAATTTGTGCAGGGCAAGGAATTGTTTGACTTCCACCATCACAATTCTCATACCCTCCAGTAGTTTCATAATAAAATAATCCATCAACTTCAATATAATCTGAAGGCTCACTTGGAAAATCATTATTTGTAGATACAAACCCATTATCATCTCCCCACCCCCATTCTCCAACCCAAGAATATTCTAAAAAACCATCATCACAATCATCTTCATCACCAACATTAATAAATGTGCATGAACCCGGTTTAGGAAAAGAGATAACATAATTACAAACAACACAATCAACACCTCCGCAATCAATACCTTCTTCATTACTAACATTACCCTCGCCAAAATAATCTTGTGTATCATTAAAACAATGTTCTGGTGCATCGCAAGAGCTACAATCTAAGCCTCCGCAATCAATACCTTCTTCACCTTCATCTTCATCTTTCACCCCATTTTTACAATGAGGTGCAATAGTTATTATATCAATA
>JAUVHP010000068.1 GCA_030593225.1 archaeon | reverse complement strand
AAAAATAATTCAAAATTGAGAATAGAAAGGGGGATTTGAAAACAACAAGAAATAAATATTAAAAAGAAAAATCATAGTAATTTATTTCTAATTAATAAGATATAACTTTTAATCCTTTGATTTTTTGAAAATGTTTTACATTTCTCGTTATAATTTTATCTACACCATTAGATAATAAAATCCCTGAGATGATACAATCAAATCTTCCTATTGGATTTCCATTCTTTTTTAAATTCCAAAAAATATCTGTTGCTCTTTTGGAGGATAATTTATCTAAAACAAATATAAAAATATTATCAAAGAATTTGTCATAATATTCTTCTTCTTCAAGATGATTGGAGTTATTAAAATCTAATCCAAACATAATCTCTTGATAATTTATTATTGTACTGGCTATTGGTTCATTTATTTTTTTGAAAACTTTTAAGATGGCTTCTTCTTTTTTAAAAAAATCTATGATTGCAGTTGTATCCAATGCTATCATGCAAATCTGTCCTCAAATTCATTTCTAAAATTTTTCATTTTATTTTTTTTGGATTTCCAATCAATATCCTTATCTTTTAATATTCCAAAAAAATTCATTATACAATCTTTACTTCCTTTTTTTTGCATGTATTGTTCTTTAAGTTCTAGGATAATATCTGAAAAACTTTCATCTTTAAATTTTAGTGATTTTAAAAAGTTGTATGCATCTTTTTTTATTGAAATATTCATACTTGACATATGAGTAGATAGTATGAGTATATTTAAACATTTTGATTTAATAATTTATATTGTAAGAAGATTTATATAATTTATTTTTTTGTTATTTCCATGAGGTGTAATAAAAAAGGGCAACTGACAATTTTTATTATTGTTGGAATTTTAATTGTAGGGACTATTGCTGGTTTTTTTTTAATTAGACAAGGATTAATTCCAGACATTATAGGTGGCAAAGAAATAAATCCTAATTCTTTTTTAGAGGCGTGTCTTGAAGAAAAAATTTCTGAAGCTGTTAATATTCTTTCTATGCAGGGAGGGAATATCAATCCTAAATTATATAAGAGATTTAAATTTGAAGAAGATAATCAATACTGGAATATTTCTTATTTATGTTATAATCAAAATTCTTATGATATGTGTGTTAATCAAGTTCCAATGTTAGTTAATCATTTAGAAAAAGAAATTGAAAATTATATTCGTGAAGATGTGAAAATTTGCTTTGATGAATTAGAGCATAGTTTGGAAAAACAAAATTATGATGTTAAGAAAAAATATGAGGGATTTGAAATAAATCTTGAATTAAATAAAATTATTCTTAAAATAAATGGGGGATTAGAGTTAACAAAATTGGATGAGACAACTATACAAAATAATATTGGAGTTATTATTAATAGTAGGTTATACAACTTATTACTTATTGTTAATGAGATTGTAAATTCTGAAGCACAATATTGTGATTTTAATATAAACTCCTATATGTTAATGTATCCTGAAATTAAAATTAAACTTTTTATTGATGGTGAAGGTGTAAAAATTTATATTGTAGAAGAAAGAGATGTTGAAGCGTCATTTAGATTTGCTATTCGGGGGTGTATTATAGAATGAGAAAAGAAAAGAAAATAATTGTATTTGAAGATAAAAAAATTAGAGGGGTCTTTCATAATAATAAATGGTATTTTTCTGTTGTTGATGTGATAAAAATTTTGACTAATAGTCCAAATTCAAATAATTATTGGAAAGTGTTAAAGCATAGAGAAAATCAGTTGGTTACAATTTGTAACCCACTCAAACTAAAATCTTCAGATGGAAAAAAATATTTAACTGATTGTGCAAATAAAAAAGGTATTTTTAGAATTATTCAATCAATTCCGTCTAAAAAAGCAGAGCCGTTTAAATTATGGCTTGCTAAAGTTGGAAGCGATAGAATTGACGAAATTGAAAATCCTGAATTAGCACAAAATAGGGTAAGAGAATATTATGGAAATATTAATATTTGTATAAAAACAATGGAGGTTGTGACATGATTGATATTGGTATTTTTGATAATAAGATACGAAAGATTTGGGATAGTAAAAAAGAGGAATGGTATTTTAGTGTGGTAGATATTATTGGTATTTTAAGTGGAAGTGAGAATCCTAGTAATTATTGGAAGGTTTTGAAGCATAGATTAAAAGACGAGGGGAGTCAAGTGGTTACAGATTGTAACCAGTTGAAATTAAAGGCGATAGATGGAAAAATGAGAGAAACAGATGTTGCTGATACTAAATGTGTCTTAAGGATAATCCAATCAATTCCTTCTAAAAATGCAGAATCATTTAAATTATGGCTAGCAAAGGTTGGGAGTGAAAGAATAGATGAAATTGAAAATCCTGAATTATCAATTGATAGAGCTATGAAAAATTATTTTTTGAAAGGGTATTCTGAAAAGTGGATTAATCAGAGGATTAAAACTATTGAGATTAGAAAAGAATTGGCTGATGAATGGAAGCGTTCTGGAGTTCTGGAAAATCAAAAGTTTGCAATTTTAACTAATGAGATAACTTTAGCTTGGTCTGGAAAATCTATTAAAGAGTATAAAGAACTTAAAGAGTTAAAAAAAGAAAATCTTCGGGATAATATGACAAATTTAGAGCTTGCTTTGAATACATTGGCTGAAGCTACGACGACTGAAATTTCTAAAAAAGAAAATCCTGAGGGGTTTTATGAAAGTTTGGATGTCGCAAAGGTTGGAGGAAATGTTGCTGGAAATGCTAGAAAGGATATTGAAAAAAGGTTGAAAAAAAATATTGTTACCTCAAAAAATAGTCAAGAGATTATTAGTTTGGGTATTAATGGAAAAAATAAAAATAAATTAGTTATATTAAAATGAAAAAAGAAAATAAAGCAATTTTAATTTTGTCAGTGATTCAAATATTTTTGTTAATTAATTTTAGTGTTGCTCAAAGTTATAATTTTAATAATGAAGATATTAATTTTAATTTGGAAATAAGCCAAATTTCTAAAAAAATAATTAAGTCAAGTTTAAATTTATTAATTGGATTTTTGTCAATTAAACAAATTGGTTTTGTATCAGCGGGTTGTTGTGAAGAAACAGATGATGGGGCATTTTGCCAACCAATGGATACTAATGACGCTTGTGCTTCTATATATTCTTCAGCCCATTGTGATGCAACAGATAGTTGTGAAAAAGGCGTATGCCTTGATGAAAGTGATGGAACTTGTGGAATTTTATCGCCAAAAAAAACTTGTGAGGAAAATGAAGGGGTGTGGTATCCAAATGAAATTGAAGATTGTGAAATGGGGTGTTGTGACCTTGCATCTGACGACACTCAATGGAACACACATAAATGGTGTGATTTAAGAGGTGGCTCATTTGGTTCAAGAACAAGGTCTGAATGTGTATATTTTTCTCCAGATAAAGAAGGTGCGTGTGTTTATCAAGAGGGGGGAGAAAATACTTGTGTATTTAATTCAGAAGAAGAATGTCAAAGTATTACAGGTGCTGTATTTCACGACGGATTTTTATGTTCTTCTGACGCCCTTACAACTGATTGCGAAAAACAGCAAAGTATTAATTGTGAAGATGGAAAAATTTATTGGTTTGATTTTTGTGGAAATAGAGAAAATGTTTATACTACAAATGTTGACGATACTGATTGGTATAATGGTTATGTAAGACCAAAAGGTTCTGAAATTTGCACTGTTGATTTAAATGATGACAATAGTTTGAAAACTTGTGGAAATTGCGATAGAACAACAAGCATATGCAAACAAGTTGATGGAGAAATACATGTTGCAGAGGATAATTTTGTGTGTGCAGATTTAGGATGTATTGATGAAACAGATGGTAATAAACCTAGAAGCAATGGTGAAAGTTGGTGTATTTATGAAGGGTCTGTTGGAGAGTATAGTGTGGAAGGGGTCTACCCTCAAGAGGAATCATCCAACACAGGAAATTCTGGATATAGCAGAGACCAAGACCATGATTATTCGCAAGAAGAAGACTCAGGAGGAAATGATGCAGGCTCTGGACCAGATACAGGAGGAGATACGGCTTTTGCTATATTTTTCCCATTAATTACAGGAAAGACTGTTGATGAATCTAATAGTGATTCTACTCTTCCCAAATATCCCATTAACATTTCTTCAGATATTCCTGGTTCATCTCATTATAAAAAATCCTGCAATCAAGGAGAAATAAGTATGATAAATTGTGGAGAATATAGAACACAAATTTGTGGGGAAAATATAGTAAAAATAAATGAAGGAGGGGAAAATGAATATAATTTTTCAGAAGCAGCATGCAGACCAAATTTAGGTAGAACATGTTTTGAAATAGATGATATGGAAGAGTGTGAAGATGAATTTGATTGCAGGGTTCAAAGTGTTGATGTTGTAAAAAATGAAGATATAGATTTTTTTAAATTTGAAGTTTGTGTTCCAAGATATCCTCAAGGATTTAATCCTGATTATGAAAGTGATTGGAATGATGCAGAAAGTGTTTGTGGTATGGCTTCAATGAATTGTCCTATTATTCAACAATATAAAGGACAATGTGCTGCAGTAAATATATTTGGTCATTGTTTTATTTTAGAGAGGGTTTATCTTGGTTATATTGCAAATAAAGAATGTGATAAAAATCCTGAAAGATTTTATAGTCAAATGAATGATTTTTGTATTAGTCTTGGAGATTGTGCGGGTTATATTAATACAATGGGAAATTATACTGGAAGGAATGATTTAAGAGAAATGTATGGTGGATTAGAGAATACTGCAAAAGAAAACATAACAAATAATCCTCCAAAATGGTTTAATATCCTTTCAGGGATTTCTTCTTCAAGCACAATTGCCTTAAATTTAATTAATGACCAAAGAGGAGAAACTCCAGATTGTCCT
>JAUVHP010000085.1 GCA_030593225.1 archaeon | reverse complement strand
TTTAGAATTATCTACTTCTTGCACGTCTTAACTTACGTTTGTGCTTTTCTTTTCTAAGTTTTTTACGTTGCCATTTCCAACGCATTTGTCCTTTTTTCTTCCATCTACGGCTTGAACGTTTCATATTAAATTTTTAGAGAAATGGTTTTTTAAAGATTTTGGTTGAGTTTTAGAAATAATTATCAATTTTGAGTTTGAATTCCATCCACATAATCCAGAAAAGGAAGAGTAATCCGTCTATTGTAGCGGGAATTAGTTCTTGTAATGTTTTTGGGAAAATGTATAATAAATTAAGTCCGATTGTTGTTTGGATAAATGGATAGAGTGGAGGAATGCTTCCGTAAATCATATCTAAAATTAAATGAATTATTGTTCCAATTGCAAATATAAAGAAAATTGTTGATAGTTTTAAATGTCGTTTTCTTAGTTTTGTGGATTTTATTCCTGTTTTGTAAATAAATAATCCTATTAAAAATAATCCTAATGGAATAAATGCAGAATGCATAAATGTTCTGTGGATTTGTTCTAATGTGAATCCGAAAAAGTAAAGAATATAATATGCTGCGATGTCTAAATCTGGGATGAGTCCTGCAATGGCTGCCACGAGAATATAATATCTTGGGAAAATTTTGTTGTTTTTTATTACAAATTTTCTGAAGAGTTCTACTGCAATGATTGCGAATAACATGTGGGTAACTGCATAAGCCATTTTTTTTTGTTTTTGTTTTGTTTTCTTTTTCATTGACTCTGCGTTATTTCCTTTCTTGTGTACTTTAGTACACGGCGAAAGAAAATGCCTTGATTCAATAAAAAATCTAAACAAAATGGGAATTAAGAATTTAAATGAAATAAATTTTTTAAATGTATTGAAGAATATTGTTTATTAATTATTAAAAGAAATTTATAAACTTTACATAACTAAAAATGTTATGGTTGACAAGAATGATGAATTTAAAAAAAAGCATGTTAATGATGTATTTCTAGCTAGAGGAGGATTTATTGAATTATCAACAATTATTGAAAAAAAACTTAATGAAATTTTATTAAATATTGGAAAAAAGAAAAATCTTAAGGGAATGTGGTTTAAGAAAAAGGCGAAGAGTGTTGAAGATCTAATGTTGGAATTAAATCCAGAAATAAAAGGAGAAGAATTTAAACCTCTTCAAGATTTTGTTAGGTTAAGAAATATTTTTGCACATGCTCCTATAAAATGGGATGAACAAAAATTAGAGTTTGATTCTGAAGGGGAATATAAAAAATTCTTTGAGGGGAAGTCTGAATGGAAGGATTTCAATTATGTAGGAGAATACTATAGTCATTTAGTTGGAGGAGTTATAATGCTTCTTGAGAAATTTATTATCTATCACAATATTCATAAACAAATGAAAACAGAAATTAATAAATCTGTTTTTGGGAAGGATTTGTTTCCAGAAATGGAAGAGAAAATATATAGAATTGGAAATGAATTAAAGCAAAATATGGAAGAAAAGAGGAAATCATTAAGAAGCGAAAGGAAATCTGGTGATGAGTTTGGTTTTGGTCCATAGTTTATTACTAAGTTTTTATCGCGATTTTCCAACGCCAATTTTTTTACAATATTTTTCTATTGGACAAATTGAACATTTTGGTGAGATTGGATTGCAAATATCTCTTCCGAATTGAACAAAGATTGCATTGAATTCTCGCCAGTATTTTTTTGGCAAGATTTTTGTTAATTCTTTTTCTGTTTGTTCTGGGGTTTTTGTTTTTACCCAACCTAGGCGGTTTGGGATTCTATGGCAATGCGTATCAATTGGAAGAACAAGTTTTCCAAAGGCAAATGCCAAAACTATGTTTGCTGTTTTTGGACCGATTCCTTTTATTGAAATTAATTCTTCGTAAGTGTCTGGAACTTTTGAGTTAAATTCTTTGATTAATATTTGTGATACATGTTGTAGTGTTTTTGCTTTTTTTCTATAGTGTCCTGATGAGAAAATTATTTTTTCTAATTTTTTTATTGGAATTGAGACAATTTTTTTAGGTGTGTCTGCGATTTTGAAAAGTTTTTCTGAGACAACTTCTGTGTTTTCATCTCGTACTCTTAGAGAGAGTAGACAAGAAATTAAAATATGAAATGGTTTGGGTTTTTCCCTCATTCTATTTAGTGTTGTAACTCCTTTGTTTGGATATTTCTTTGAAAGAATTTTTATAATTGGAGGAATTGATTTTGGTTTCATTTTTTAGATTTGTGGTGAAAATAAATTCTATAATTTAGTTTATGGGTTTTACAAAATTCTTTGATTTTAATTTCTTCATTATCCCAATAATTATTATTTAAATATATTTCATTATATTTTGTTATTAAACTTGGGTCAATTTTTTCTAATAATTTATAAATATCTTTTTTGATTGAAGGATATAAATTTAAATTTTCAAACCAATATTCATTTGCAAATTCTTTTGTTTGATTAACTATTTTTTGCCAATCTGTTAATTCTGGAAGAATGGGCGAGATAAATACGACTGTTTTTATTTTGGCCTGATTTAATTTTTTTAATGCACTGATTTTTTTATCATAAGATGACGCATAAGGTTCTAATTTTTTTTGTAGATTATAATCTAATGAAGAGAATGAAATAGCTACGACACAATCTTTAAATTTTTTTAATAAATCTATATCTCTTGTGATTAAATCAGACTTTGTTAAAATATTTAATTTAATTTTAAGGGGGAGAAGTTTTTTGAGTATTTTTCTTGTTAGCTGATATTTTTTTTCTATTGGTTGATAAGGATCTGTAACAGATCCGATTATTATTTTTTTGCCATGATATTTGTTTGTTTTTGTTTGAATTAAATCTGCGGCATTAGTTTTGATATCTATAAAATCTCCCCACTCCTCAAGATGTCCTGTGAATCTTTTCATGAATTTTGCATAACAATATTTGCATCCATGCATACATCCTATGTAAGGGTTTATTACAAAATCTCCGTCAGGCAAATTTGTTTTTGTTATTATAGATTTAGCTTGGATTTCTTTGAGTTTCATATTCTTGTATAACATTGAATTTTATTTTTTTCTAAAATTTCTTTTGCTTTTTTTATTGATTTATCTCCGAGAAAAAATGTTGTTATTTTTTTCTTTAGTTTTGAATTAACAATTATTTTTGCTGTTTGTTCTGGCTGTGACATTGATTGTGGGGTTAATGCTATAATTATATTTTTATATTTTTTATA
>JAUVHP010000086.1 GCA_030593225.1 archaeon | reverse complement strand
GGTTGTAATTTTTAGTTTTTTTGTTGGCAATGGCACAGGCCCACCAATTGTTATTCCTGCTTTTTTAGCAATATCTTTAACAGTTTCGCAAATTTGATTTAACATTTCTATGTCAGTACTATTCAATTTTATTCTTACTTTAGGCATTTTATTTTAAATGGCTCTGGAAGTTTTATACTTCCTTTTGGCATAGGAATATTATTTGGATTTAGTTTAAAAACCTTTTTATGGGATTTCTCGTATTATTTACAAGATTTTTAATGCTAGAAGTATACCAATAATTATCATCATTACCCCACCTATTCTTTCTGGATGTGAGAATTTTTTTAATTTTTCTTCTAAAGAGTTGGCTATAATTAATGAAACAAATGTAGCAAGAACTACGCCTGAGCAAATTGCCATCCATGAGCCCTTGGCCATTATTAAATTTGAATATGCAATTATATCGTCGATTCCTGTTGCAAAAAAAAGCACCATTCCCAGCCCAATAAATTTAAAATTGGTTTTGTGTGAAGATTTTGAATATTTTAAATTTTCTTTAATTTTAGTAAAATGAGCTTTTTTCTGTTTTTGTGCACCTTTTCCATGAACAAAAGATAATAATCCAAGAGTAACAAGAACTGCCCCACCAATTAAATGTTTAGAAGGTATAGATGCCATTAATGAACCTGCGAAAATCGCTATTGCAAGTGCCATAAAAGTTCCAATTATTATTCCTAAAGAAATTAATTTTTTGTGGTCTCTTCTTTTATTATTTAAATATGAACTTGCATATGCCACAGTATCGTCTATACCTGTTGCAAAAAAAGCAACAAAACCAATCATTAAAAGTGTGAATGTTTCTATAAACCCCATTTTAAATATAAAATCAATATTGTTTTTAAAATTTATGCTTTGATTTTATTAAATTTTATTTCTCTTCTTTTTCTTCAACTTTTTCTGGTTCGTGTAAATTAAATATTGAAAAAATTGTGTCAAAGAACATTAAGACAATTTCTATTACAATTATAAATAATAAATAACTCCAAATTTGGCTTAGGAAATTTGGGATATTAATTAATTGGGTGAATATTTTTTCTACATATTGGACTTGTGTAAATGTTGCTGGATTAAGAACAGCTACGGCTAATAACATAAATGGAAGAATTTTTGCAATTTCTTGTGACAGATTTTCTTTGTAATATGCAGTAATTCTTATTGAAGCTATTACTGTTGCAGAAATAATTAATATTTGTGAAACATCTTCGCTTGAGGAAAGAACAATTAAAAAAAGTGTAAAAACTCCGAAGATGGCAAAAATTAATAGTGGTAAAATTAAAACATATTCTGCAAAATAAAGTAATCCCACAATAAATCTTGTTCCAAAAGAATGTTCGCTTGGTTTGTATTTTTCATTTAGGTTTAATCCTAGTGGGTTTTTCTTTGAAACAAATTGGTAAAATTTCCAAACCATTACAGAATAAATTACAACAAGTAAAACTAAGAGAAAAAAACTTATGAAATCTTGTGCCCACATTGGCAGAATTTCTATAAAAGAATTGTACGCATTAATAACAGCTACATTAAAACCAGTCATCACCATAAATTAATTTAGTTAAAGTTGTTTATTAATTTTTTGATTAAATTTAAATAGAATATTTCTGTAAATGTTTTATGGCAGATTCGTTTAAGTTTTTTAAAGCGAATCTTTATACTCGCAGATTTTGAAACGCTCAATTCGCACTCCGTGAAATCTTCTTTAAATTCGTTCTTTAGATTTTTCACTCATTTATTTGAAATTTCAGAAGATGCTCACCCTTCTAAGATTAATTTTCCAAAATTCTTAAATAGTTGGTTTTGTAAAATTAATTTATTACAGATTTTGATAAAAATCTTTATACTCCTTACTGCGAAGTGTCGCCTTTCAGGATTACTTTTGAAACTTTTATAAAGTTGTGTTTCAAAAGTAATTTATGATTGATATTAATTTAATTCGTGAGAAGCCCAATTTGGTTAAGGAAAATATTAAGAAAAAATTTCAAAATAATAAATTAAAATTAGTTGATGAAGTTAAAAAATTGGATGAAACTTGGAGAAAGTTGAAATTTGATGAGGATGAATTAAGAAGTGAGAGAAATAAAATTTCTAAAAAAATTAGTGAGTTAAAGAAAGTTGGAGAAAATGCAAATAAAGAATTGAAAATTGCAAAAGAGATTCCTGAAAAAATTGAGAAGATTCAAAATAAAAGAAAAAAGTTGCAGTTGGAGATTAAGGAAATTATGTTTAAGATTCCAAATATTATGGATAAAAGTGTTCCGATTGGAAAAGATGATTCTGAAAATGTTGAGATTAAAAAATTTGGAAAACCAAAAGTTCCAGGATTTAAAATTAAACATCACGCTGAATTGGCTGAGGGGCTTGGAATTTTAGATTTAGAAAGTGCTAGGAGAACTTCTGGACACGGGTTTTATTTTTTAAAAGGAGATTTAGCAGAATTGCATTCGGCAATTTTAACTTATGCAAAAGATTTTATGATAAAAAAAGGATTTGAATTATGTATTCCCCCGTTTATGATTCGGAAAAATGTTGTTGAAGGGGTTATGAGTTTTGAAGAAATGGATGCTATGATGTATAAGATTAACGACGAGGATTTGTATTTAATTGGGACAAGTGAGCATTCTATGATTGGAATGTTTCAAAATCAAACTATTAAAGAAAAAGATTTACCTAAAAAAATTACTTGTTATTCTGCGTGTTTTAGAAAAGAAAAAGGTGAGCATGGTATTGAAGAAAAAGGAATTTACAGAGTCCATCAATTTGAAAAGCAGGAAATGGTTGTTGTTTGTAATCCAGAAGATTCATTTAAATTTTATGACGAAATGTTAAATTACACAATTGAATTTTTTAAATCATTAGAGATTCCAATAAGAGCTCTTGAAATTTGTTCAGGAGATTTAGCAGATTTAAAAGTTAAATCAGCAGATATTGAAGCGTGGAGTCCTCGGCAAAAAAAATATTTTGAAATTGGGAGTTGTTCAAATTTAACAGATGCTCAAGCAAGACGACTTAATATTAGAATAGCTAAAGGAGATAAACATTATTTTGCACACACATTAAATAACACAGTTGTTGCAAGTCCGCGTGTTTTAATTTCTATTATTGAAAATTTTCAAAACAAAGATGGAAGTGTAAATATTCCAAAAGTTTTGCAACCTTATATGAATGG
>JAUVHP010000075.1 GCA_030593225.1 archaeon | reverse complement strand
AAACGTATTCAAAAATAAAATATGGAAATAAAAATTCGATTACAATCGGGAAAATTAATTTTATCGTGGCAGATTATTTTATGTCATTATTTTTTCAAGAACTTTATCCCCATTTATCTAAAGGGAAAAAAATAGATATTTATTATGTTGGGGAAAGATTTTTAGCAGTGAAAGATATTATTCAAGAAGCAATTTCTAAAAAAGAATTTACTATAAATTTTCCTGAAATAAAATATTGGAATTTTATCCCAATAATTAATTATTTTGAAGGAAATTGGCTTTCGACATCTATGTCTAAAGATGAAATAAAAAAAATCATTACTTCAAATTATACTGGAGAAAAACAGACAATTAAAGATTTAATTCAAATTGGTTTAAAATTAAACAATCCTCAGTTAAATTATAAAATAAATACTTTCATCGAGAAATTCAAAAAGGAGGATGATAAAGAGTTTATTGTGGATAATTTGGTAAATATATTTTTTACATATTTTAATATAATTAGAGAATTAATTGATGATTCTAAAACCGGCGAAATAAAAAAAGTAAATTATGTCAATAATAAAAATGAGCTTAAACATATATTTAGTATCCTTAATCCTGCAAAATTAGAAATTTTAAAAAAATGTAATGGGAGTAATTCAATTGAAGATATAATTAATAAAATATCAATGAAAGAAAGTTCTGTAAGAAGTTATATTTCCAAAATGAAAAAAGAAAAATTAATTTCAAATTCAAAAAATCCAAAAAAATTGATAGATGAGATTGTTATTAACTTTGATGAATAAAAATAAAAGAAATATTTAAAAAATAATATATTCTATTTAAATTATGAAAGCTTTTTTGGCAATAAAATATTATAAAAATAATGAGAATAAAACTGAAATCGTAAAAATATCAAACATTTTAGAGAAACAAGGGATTTCTACGATAAATATGGCAAAAGATATAGAACAATGGGGGGAGAAAAAATTAAAAACTCCAAGAGAATTAATGGTCTCTACTTTTAGTCATATCGATAATTCAGATATTTTAATTGCAGATGTTAGTGAATTAAGTTCGGGTGTTGGTATTGAAATTGGATATGCTTATTCTAAAAATAAAATAATAATAATTTTGTCTAAAAAAAAGGCGAATATTTCTAATACATTTAAGGGAATCGCAACAAAAATCATTTATTATAATAATTTAGACGACCTAAAAAAACAATTAGATTCTAAGAAAATTCTAAATTAATTTTTTATTTATCTCGTATAATGTTTTGAACAATTTCTTTTTGTCCATCAAAGAAATTCCAATCTGGATTTTCAATATATTTTTTATCAAAATCAGGAATATCTAGGTTTAAAATATTTTTTGCATAAAGATTTGTATAACCCATTGTAATAATTTTATATGGGATATTAAATTTCTCAATTAAAATTTTTAAGTTGTCATTTTGAGAAGTTTCTATTTCTAAAAAAATACCAAGCCCATCAATAATATCTAACATAAAAGTTAAATTTTCTTTTTTAGCAATAAATCTTTTTTTAGAGATTATAATATTTTTATTAAGTCCAATATCTTGGAGTGCTTTTTCAGCTTCTAAGGTATTCATTGTTAATGGCAATTTTTCATTAAATGAGAATTTCAAAAGAGATAGTAACTCTAGAAAATTTTCTTTTTTCAATGGAAAAGAAAATTCTTTTTCAAAAATAAACCATGGATTCTCTTTTCTTTGAGGAATATTAAAAAAAGCTTTATATGCAATCTCAGATTTTCTTCCACAATTACGAATTCTAAATGCATGGTTTGATTTAAAAAAAAGAGAGGATTCTGTATCAAAATATATATCTTCAACTTCCTTACCTTTTTGAAAAGAAATGTTCTGTTTCTTCTCAATATATTGCTTTATTTTTTCGTAATCTTCTTCATTCCCGATTCTGATTTTTATTTCTTTTTCTTCCATTATTCAATTTATTTTTATTTATTTAAAAAGTTTTCATATGTTTTTTCAATTTTTTTTAATAATTCTTCTATAGTAAAAAAATTTGAACAAGATTCATTTGGTAAAGACCCATATTTTTTCATTTTATTTTGAATCTCTTTATTCAAGCTATTTATATTAGTATTACATTTCCAAGAAATTTTCTTTCTTTTTTCTTCAGAAAGTTGATTAAATAATTCAGTTCCAGGGTAAGGTTTAACAACATTTATAGCTATATCATCTGCCAAGCAAGTAGATGCATAATCTAATGTTTTTTGCATTTCCTTATTAGTTTCATCAGGGAATCCTATCATAAAAAATGCTTTAGTTTTTATTCCAACATCTCGTGTTAGTTTAAGAGCAAAATCTGCTTGAGAAATTGTTATATTTTTTTTAATTGATTTGAGAATTTTTGGACTTGCGGATTCAATTCCAAAACTAATTTTATTACAACCAGACCATTTCATTATATTGATAATTTTAGAATCTATAGTATTAACTCTAGATAAACATCTCCAGTTATATTGTTTGGTAAATCCTTCTTTTTTAAAAGAACGGCAAAAATTTTCTAATCTTCGTTTATTTAATGTAAAATTATCATCTAAGAAATGAATTGAATCAAATGTATGAATAGATGAATAATTTTGAATTTCTTGAAAAATATTTTCCACAGATCTAAATTTTATTTTATTGTCCCAGATAATTGGGCTAGAGCAATAAATACATTGAGAAGGACACCCTCTAGAAGAGATAATACATATTTCTTTAGAATTTTTAATTAATCCTCTTGGTATTTCTTCTGGATTTATAAGAGGTAAGGAATCTAAGTTTTTAATTCTGGGACCTGCAGGATTTTTTATTATTTTTCTTCCTTTTTTAAAATAAATTCCAGAAACTTTTTCTAAAGAATTTTGCTGAATTCCATAGAGTAAATTTGGGGTGGAGTACTCCCCTTCCATATACACAATATAATCCACTGAATCGTTCTTAATTAATTCATCTCCAAAGAGAGTTGTTGCTGGTCCTCCAAGAATAGTTTCTATGGACTTATTTCGTTTTTTTAATTCATTTGTTATTGCCAAAGCTACATTTATATTTGGCAAAACTACGTTAAGTCCTACATACTCTGCATTTTGACGCATTACAAAATCAGAAATTTCTACTGGAGTTAAATTTTTTGAATATGCATCTAAATAAGATACATTGTGTCCATTATTAGTCAAAGATGCACTAACAGATAATAAACCTATTGGGTAACAATAATCTACAATAGGTTCTCTATCAATATTAAATATCTGATTAGGAGTATTTATTAAACTTATTTTTGACATTTTATGTTTTTATCAAATTTATTTTATTTGTATATCAATAATATTTTCTGATTTTAAATAATTTTTGATAAGTTTACAATATTTTTTTGATAATATTATCAAAAATACTATTTTTTGAATTCTAAGAATTGTTTTTTTATAATTTTGTAAAAGATAAGTAATTTTTATCTGAAAAAGTAGTTAAACTCCTTGATACTTTTTTGAAAGAAATTTAATTAATTTTTTTCTATTTTATTCAGGAATCGGTCCCAAATAATTCTCCATAATCTGCGGAACAGAAGACATGGGATTTCCAATGAAGAATTGATTTATTTCATCTCGTGCATCTCCACAATTAAAGTAAACTGATTTTTCCTTAGCATAGGCAACCTCTGTTGGATTGGAAAAATCTGTTACATAGATTAAATGTGTTTTGTCGTTGTGAGTGAATTTACGTGTCATATATACATTTCCTGAAGATCCTCCATCAGGAAGTTCCTCACAAACTTCAGGTCCTGGATTTGCTGAATAAGGTAAAATTGGTTCCTCGAATGTTATCTCTCTAGCATCTAATTCAGAATCAATTTCAGCTAATAAATCTGCTTTTAAATCAGGTGTAAAACCCTTAACAATTTTTCTTTGGTCTTCGTTCCTATTATACCAATCTAATTCTGCAAAATTATCTCCCTCTCCTATAGGAATATTCTCTACTATTATTCCTTGTTTATATTCATTATCTTCAAAAGTTGCAGTATCAGTCCATCCATTACTACCTAAATAAATTTCTATTCTATCTAAAAAACTCCCATCACTTGTTGCATCAGAAATTATCTTATAAGTTCCATTTTCATCAAAAGTAAAATACATGTCTGCCTGAACAGGATTCTTCCCAACAACATTAAAATTTCTTATATCACGACCTTCATCATCCCAAGCTTCTATAACTACTTGTCCTAAATCTGCTGTCGCATCTGTTCTATTGGGTTTAGTTGTTTCTATTCTGAAT
>JAUVHP010000017.1 GCA_030593225.1 archaeon | reverse complement strand
ATAATAAAAATATCTCCTATTGAAAAAGTCATCGAAAAGAGATTATTATTTATTTTTATAATATCTGCTAAATATGGATATTTAATATCATTGAAATTTTGAAAAGTAAAATGCTTTTCACCATCAATACCATAATAAGTAAATACAGGCATTTTTCCACCATTATTTAATATAACATAATAATTTGAATTACAACCTATAAAAACAAATAAAATTCCAACCATCATAAATAATAGATATTCTTCTGATTTTGTTATATCTCTTCTTATTAATCTTTTACGCATTTTCAAAAATATCTTTTCTTCCGTGTCCTTTTTCATATCTTTAAATTCTACAAAATTACCATCAAGTCTATCCAATATCTTTTCTTTAGTATCTTCATCCATTATACTAAGTTATTTATTATTTCTTCTTTTAATTCTCTATCAATAACTTTAACCCATTCTTCTTTACTATCTTTTAATTTTTCTCTCAATTCATCTTTAATAACATCTAAAACCTCATCTCTTAATTCTTCCTCTAACTCTTCTTTAACTTGAGTCTCGAGTTCTTCACGTAGCTCATTTTTAACATCATCTTCAAGGTCGTATCTAAGGTCATCTTTTACTCTCTCTTCTAAATCTTCTCTTAATTCTTGTTCTACCTCTTGTTTTAGGTCGTCTTTTAGTTCGTTTCTTATATCTTCATAAATTTCAGATTTTATTTTTTCTCTTGCTTCTGATTCTAATTCTTCTTTAAGTTCATTAAAAACTTCGTCCCTTAATTCTTCACGTAATTCTTGTCTTATTTCTTCTTCATTTGTCATTTTAATTTGTTTAATATTAAGTTCTTAGTTGTAAGTTGATTAACCATAATTTTTAATTCTTTTTTTATTTTTTTTTTATCTGTTTTATCTTTTTCATATATCATAAATGTATCAAATCCAATATACCATTTTCTATCTTTAGGTAAAAATTTCCCATCACCGAAACCACAAAATGTTATACTTCTAAATGTATCTATTTTATTTTTTATATCCCCTTTTAATATTTTATATAATAAGTGACTTTTTGTCACTCCAACATAACCACAAAACCATTTAATATTGCTTTCTTTCTTTGTAAATTTATCCAGAGATTCTATCTTAAATTCAGGTATCTCCATATAATTACTTATAATTATACACTTATGCTTTTTGTAAGTAAATGTTAATTCTACTTTTGAATTAACATCACTTTTTCTTTTCATAATTAAAAAAATAAAAATTTAATAAATTGATAACCTTATTGGTTTCTTGCTTCTATCATTGCAAATCTATTTGCTTCTAGTATTGGAAGACCTGCTTCTGTTGCTACATAAATAACTTCAGTATTTCCATCATTCAACCCTTCAACAAACTTATACTTAATATACTCTGTAGTAATACTTCCTGAAATGATCTCATTTGCTTCTGCAATTCCTCTTGCTCTGATTATCTCTGCTTCAGCCTTTAAACTAGCACTTTCCTTTTCAGCTCTAGCTTCTTCTATAGCAATCTGTTTTTCCCACTCAGCTTCCTTAAGATTAGCTTTTCCGTTCAATTCCAATTTATAGATTCTATATTTTGGCATACCCCACATTAGTAGAAAAACCGCTGCACAAATTACAATTATCGCAAGAACAATAAGCACCGTTCCTTCTTGTCCTTTTTTATTCATTTTTAACCTCCTTTTTATTTAATTTATCTTCTTCGACTATTTGTTCAAATAAATCAGTTAAATTATCCCAAAAACAACAATCACAATGTCTATCAGATAATTTTTTAGCTATCCATTGCATTTCATGTTTATTTAACTTTTTTGCTCTTTTAATTAACAATACTTTTTTCAATTCATCTTCAATTCCATCATCAATCATTTGAATTACATCTCCTATACATACAGCTGTAACATCAAACATTTTATGGGTGTTCATAAAATCTCTATGTTTCGGATACCCATTCCTTTAGGTTTGGGAGGAGAAACATTCTCCATTTTAATAGAGTTTTGAACATTTCCAATCTTCAATATTTTTGGCTCGGAACAGGTCATGTCCAAGGCATTATTTATTGATGCCTTTTCTTCAAATTGTATAAATTCAAAGAATTTTTTTGTTTTTTGTTTTTTCATTTTTTGAGATACCCTACCTTTTAAGGTTGGGAGAGTTTTATTTTAATTTATCCACAATGAGTATTTTTAATCTTGTATCAATTTCATTTTTTAAAAATTCTATAAAACATTCTTTACAACAAAAATGTTTGTCATCTAAATTAATACCAATTTTAAATAGTTTTAATTCTATTTTATGTAGATAAACCCAACCATTTTGATACTCATAAGGATGTCCACTTTTGAAGGAAGGCATATCTCTTTTTAATTCATTATTGAATCCTGTTTCCTTACCACATTTATCACAGACAAATTTTACTTGTTTATTTTTCATTTTAAATTTTCAATCATTAGTTCTTTTAATAATTCCTTATCTTTTGTAAAATCATATACTTGCTTTTTTGTTTTTATATCATCAAATTCTTCTTGATTGTCATAGTCATAAGTAATTTTTCCTTGAACTCTATAAGCTTTGCCATTTTCTACAATTATTCTCCACATATCATCATTTCCTTCACCGTCACAATCAATTACACCGTCACTACTTTTATCGATAGATGCAACAAACAAACAAATCTTTAGCATGAGGTTATCATAATCTTTCCAACAACAACCTATATATAATAAATTTTTGTCTATTGAGATATCTTTATCTATTCCATCAAACGGAATATCTTCATCTTTGACAAGTTTAGTTATTATTTTTATTGCATTTTCATCATAAAGATGTATGTCTCCATAGTAATTAGTTGTATATCCAATTCTAACTCACCGCCTTTTCAATTTTATCATGACATTGATTACATAAAAATTCGACTTTCAAAGGTTTTGAATAATCCTCATGATGTTTCTGTTTAGCCAATCTTTTTTTGCATCTTTCGCACATTTGTCCTTTTGGAATTTTTATATAGTAATTTGCTTTGTTTCTCGCTTTTATTTTATTTGGGTATCTTTCCATTGCTACTTTTTGGTAATTTTGTCTTTGTTTTTTGTTTTATCTGGATTTTTCTTTCTCCATTCTTTAACTCTAATAGTGGCTTTTTTATTAATTTCTTTTTTATTTTTATTATAATATTTCTTACCTTGTATATTATGGTAACATGCAGAACATAAGTTCTTTGCGTGATAATTCTCAGTATTTCCACAATTTTTACATAAACCCTTTCTTAAAATGTGTCTCTTTTTTTCCCAATTTTTTTTGTTCCTTTCCTTAATTTTTTCAGCATTTTTTCAGCATATACTTTTTGGTATTTTAATATCTTATCTTTATTCTTTTTATAATATTCTTTATCATATTCTTTTATTTTATCTTTTGTCTTTTGAGAACTAATATATTTCGGATAGTGAAAATCTTTTTTTCTTTTTAATCTACATTCTTTACTACATATCTTATGTGAATTACTCTTTTTATCAAAACTTTTTTCACAAATTAAACAAATCCCTTTTTTCATATAAAAAGAAGTAACATAACATTTATAAAACTTTTCATAATTATAGGAAATAGTTTTGAATTATAATTTGTTTATTCTTTTACCTCTGAAGATTTTTTGCAAGTTCTCTCTCTAATAATGACTCACAATCTAAAAATAATTTATTTCTACATTTTTCAAGAAACTTGCTAACATCATCTAAATCATTAATAGAACTAACTTCTTCTTCAAGATTACCTTTATTATAAATCCCAACCAATGCTATCAATAAAACTCCTAAAACAAATACTGCCATCATTATATAAATAAATTTTTGTTCACTTTTCATTTTTTCTTATCCTTTAATAATTTTTCAAATAATTCATCAAATTTCTTAGCTTGTAATTGTTTTACTTCTTCAGTAAATATTCCAGTAAATCTCCTCCATAATTGTCCTCTTCCTTCTTTAATTAATTCTTCTTCAGATTCACGATATAAATCATGTGCAAACTTTCCCCAATACCATTCCCTTAGTTCTTGTATTTCTCTAAATTGTTTCATTTTTTTTATTGTCATTTTTCTTTTCGCTCATCTTTTATCTTACATTTAGCACATTCACCATTTTCCCAATTTGTCATTTGAATACACTTTTCACAATAGTTTAATTCAAATCTTTCTTTTTTTTCCATTTTATTTTTTCCAATATCTTTTCTTTAAGATTTAATTCACGACGTTCTTTATCTTCACGCTTAGCAAAAAAATAAACCAATTATTATTAATATACCATATCCACCCATAAAATACCAGACTGTATTTATTCCATAAATAAATCCAATAATCATAATAGGGAAATTAATCAATCCCCAAAATATCATTGCTTTAGTTATCTTAGTATTCATATTTTCTAAAATATTGTGTTAGTTCATTATTAAATTTATTTCTTAGATATTTTACTTCTCTTAATCTACCACCTAATTGTTTAACTGCGTGAGATATTTTATTTTTCTGTCCTTTTAATTTTAATTCTTCAATAAATCCTTTGCCATCAACTTTTAATTCTTTAAATCTATCATCAAAAAACTTATTTAATCTTAATCTTAATGTTTTAACTTTCTTGTTTAACCTTGCTTTGAGGTATCTAACTTCTTTATCTTTTTTTCTTAAGATAAATGATTCTGAATATCCATTTTCAGGATGGATCTTTGATTCACATTCGTCACAAACTCTTATTCTAACTTGAGCAAGTTCTCTATTAATTGATTTTAATCTTTTTGGTATTAAATGATGTGCTGTTGTTTTTCTTCTTTTTCCACAACAATCACAATGATTTTTTCTTACCCTAGTACTTTTGAGATATGTTATACCATTAGAACCAGAGTATGCTCTGTGTAGATACAATCCATCATTAGTTCTACAATCAATAACTGCTTGTGGAAGTTTTTCAAATTTTTTATTAACATTATTCAATTTTTTATTTTTTTGACACAAGTCATTATATTTTCTTTCTAATTTCTCAAATTTTGCCCATTCAATAAATCTTTTTTCTTTCATTTTATCTTTTTAAACCCAGAACAATCATCACCATTATAACACAATTTTATCGTGTCTCCTATATTGGCACTAGCAACCTCTTTATTGTAGTAAGGTATAAGTAAGTTATCTTCATTTGTGCAAGAATAAACCTCTTCACCAAAAATTTCTGATAATGGTTTATCTTCTAAAATTATATTATATCTTCCATCTTCCTCAAAACCTAAATTTAATCCCCATTCCTTATCTTGAGTTCCCCAATCATAACAACGACAATAATATTCATTTTTTTCACCAGATATGCAATTCCAACTTTTTTCTCTTTTATAAATCAAAGTTCCACTTTGCATCCATAAAGTATCATTTATTCTCTCAAACGTGCATAGAAGTCCACAGACCTCAGATATTATGGGATATATTGTATTAGCCATATCTAAATTTGAGCCATGAATATTTTCCCAAGTTCCTCTATCAGTACCTTCTGGATGGCAGAAAATATATAAATCATGTATTCCATCAATAAATAATATTAATCCAGCAAACATTACAAATACCAAAACAACCACACACATTTTACAATTACATTTTTCTTTCATTTTTTATAATTCCTCTCCTATTAAATCATAACTCCCACATTCATCACATTTTGTTTTTAGATTATTTCTTGTCATCATAATTTAGCCAAAACCCCCAATTTATTTATTAATTCTTTATCTGTAATCCTTTCAATTTCAATTAAACTATTGTCATGACTATAATATAATCTTTCTCCTCTTCTTATTATATCAACACTGCCACTATCTTTTATATATAAACTATTATCTTTAATGAAAATTAATTCCTCTTTATTATCCCCAAATTCATCTTTTGCAACAATATTTCCATCTACATTAATTACTACATCATAATACTCTTTCTGTGACACTTCATGGTATTCATTACATTCTTCACCACCAACGGATTTGAATTTAACTCCACTTTTTTCCCAATCAGTATTATTACAAGTTGCTACTAACAAATCATTTTCTTTTTTCTTAAAATGTGTAGCATAATTACAGGTGAATTCAAAGACAATCTTTTCAAAATCTTCTAAATTAGTTATATTTTTTATCCTTTCTCTTAATTTATTATACTTATTTTCCCCTATATCTCCACCATATTCTGCTTTTTCTTTTATAATTGCATCAAGCATTTTATTAACTTCTTTCTTTATGTCATCTAAACTACCTTGTAACTTGAAGACCATCTCACTACATGATGGAAATATCATTTTTTCTCTGATTGTAATCCAAGCTAGTTTTCCGGCACAAGATTGACAACAGGTTTTAGCTTTATTTGTCCTATCATTGCCAATAAAACATTTACAAATTATACATTTTTTCTTCATATTGTCAGTATCTCCTTTTTAACAAAGTATCCTTCTTTATTTTTAATATTACCATTTGTATTAATTTTGTGTGGTTTAATCCATATTTTTTTCTTTACTTTTTTTGGTGTTATCTTTTTACCTAAATATCTTTCACTATCTTTTAAACAACGAAGAACAGTATTATGTGAAACATAAACATCAAATTTTTCTTTAATTTCTCTACTTATTTGTCTTGAACTTTTTTCTTCCTTTAATTTATTATAAATAAACTTTCTTATATTTTTAGGAGTATGTAACCTATTAGCATCTATACTAAATCTAAAATCACATAATTTACATTGATGTCTTTGAGTTACCTCAAATTTTGTATATCTAAAACCTCTTTTTTTTACATTTGAACTAAAACATTTTGGACATCTAGGTTTATTTGAATAATTTATCTTTAAAAAAATACTAAACATTCCATTCCCACAAGTAGATGTATCTCCCATAATATTTATTGTATACCCAGAATATTCACTTATTTTGTTTAAATATAATAATACTTCAGAAACATAATTATTCTTACTAGCTCTTAAAGAATTTGTTATAATTAATGTAGAATTATCATTAAATAATTCTCTTTCAAATAAAGGTATTAATTGTTCTTTTGTACTTTCCCAAGTAGAACAAAAATCTGCCCAAACTAAATCTAATTTTTCTTCAAAGTTAAAATTACCTAAAAAACTACCAAGATTAAAAGGATAAACATAATTTTTATATTCTTCTGTAAAATCTTCAAATTCTTCATTATTAGGTATTTTTATTTTAGTGAAACCTTTTTTAATAAGTTTTTTTAACATAATACAATAAGGGCTTTCTAGTAATACTATGTTACAATCAGGTTTTAGCATAGATAAAATACTCTTCCTAATTATCTCTTTATCTTTATGGTTATATGTGCATTTATTTTCTTCAGGTTTTATGTCTTCAAATTCTTTTAAATTATTTTCCATTTTATTTCCAGATACAAAAAATCAAGGGCATATATAAATAAGCAAAAAAAGGATATTTTCCCAATTTAGCCGTTAGCGTTTAGCCATTATAATTGCTCAGGGGAGATTTGAACTCCCGTTACAGGAGCATGAATCCTGCGTACTACCAGACTATACTACCGAGCATTACAAATTATCTACTGTAATCTCTTTTTTTAATCTTTCGTATTCCTCTTGTTCTATATGTTTCAATACTGACTTAACTTCTTCGATATGTTCACTCTTTATATGTGATGACATATCCTCTTTTACTTCTTTACAAAATGGGCAAAATTTTTGATTTCTTTTTGTCATTAATTCGTTTGATATTTTATCATAATGTGCTACATAATCTTCACTTATGAAATCGTGCATTATATCTTGCTTATCTAATAAATCTGTAAATTCTTTTAAAAAATATTTCCTATCATCTTTGTCTGAAAATAATTCATTAACTCTTTTTTTAATATAAGGGATTTCTTCTTTTTTAATTCCTAATTTGTTGATATACTCAGAGCAGTTAGGACACAATTTTTCTTTCATTTTTCAAACCCTGAGAGTTCATTGATAAACATCTTCATATCTATGCAACAATTTCTATGTGTCTCTTTTTCTTCTTCTGTTAAGTGTTCATTTTCATTTCCTAGTTCTATTTTTAAATCATTATATTCTATCAACTGCTTAACGAAGTCTTTGTCTTGTTGATTAATTTCTTTTACATAATCATCTAATTGACCAGTTAATTTTAAATGAATTAATGATTGTTTTCTTCGCTCTTGCAAAATTTGTAATTTCTTCATTTTCTCACATTCTAAATCCTCTATTAATTTCTTTATTTTTTTTCCTGCTTCATCCTGTTTTGCTTTAACCATTTTTTTATCCTTCCAATTTATTTTAATAGATTCAACAAATCCGTATTCGTCAAGTAGAGCATACAATTTTCCCTTAAATTCATCTAATTTTTCTTTTTTATTCATTTTATTATTTTTTTATACTTTTAATTAAATCAATTATTAATACTCTTATTTGCCAAACTAAGAATGGTATTACTAAGCTAAAAAACCATATGTAGTAGTGCCACTTTACTGGAGTATGTTCTGCTATTAGAAATGTGAATCCACTCAATATCCAAGCATAAAATATAACTTCTGTTCCTTTAAATTTCATTTTAATTTATCTTATCAAAAACGGACAACTATGGCAATTCATCTCATTTTTAGGTATCTTTATTTTTAAAATATCTTGGGGTTTTTTAATGTATGTGAATGGCTCAGTGAAGCTACAAGAGGACACCCCTCCGTTTTCATCTATCGAGATAAGCCCCTCTCCTCTGTGACAAGGTTCTTTCCAGTCTGAATATTTGTTCTCAGTTAATACCATTTTTGTAGCATCATCAATATAGAAATGCTTGTGCTTCACACTGAGAAACTGATATATTAATTTAACCTTTAAAATATCTGGGCATTTCATATTTTTTGGGCAAAGGGCAAAAACTCGGTGGATACCTAATTCAAACAAGTCATCAACTAATTTTTTAAACTTTAAACCATTTTGACCAAGAAGGTTTTTATCTATTAAAAGATTACAACCAACCTGTGTTTTTGTTATTTTTTTAATCCTTTTAACTAAGCGTGTGTAGTTTTTAAAATCTTTTTTTGTTTTAATTTTATAATTATCATGGCTCAAGCTAATCATTGTTATCTCTTGAAGTAATTCTTTCAAATCATTATCCAACATTTCCATTAATGGTCTTCCGTTTGAAGTTATATTTAAGATAAGATTATGTTTTTTACATTCTTTACCAAACTTTTTAACAAATTCAGGAAATAGAGTAATTTCTCCACCACCGCAATTATGAACTAAAATATTATCTCTTAATGTATATAAATTAGGCTTATCTACTGTTATATCCACAACATTGAATTTACCATAAATTTTTTCTATATTTTTAATTCTATTATCTGTGTGTAATTTAGTAAATTTCTTTATTCTGTCTTCATCTTTATTTCTATTTAACTCTTTTATTAATCTCTTATAATTTTTACAAAATCTTAATATCGGTAATATCTTTAATAGTTGCTTATTTCCAGCTATATTAACAGAATAATAATTACTTTTTTTGATTATCCTACCTTCAAGTTCTCTTTCTTGATTCATACCTTCTTCAATAGAAACTTTTAAATCAAAACGAGTTTCTAAAGCTAATCTAACTTCATTTGCTAATCTTTTACTAGAAGTTTTTAGATTTGCTGACATTGTTGTCCCTTTTCTTTTATCTTTTGATGAACCATCAAAATTTCTTATTCTTACACACCCGTCTCCTCCAAAAACCCCTGCTAAAACTTCTGTCAGACCTTCAATATCAAAAAATAAACATTTCCCTAAACCCTTTTTTCTTGAAGAAGAACCAAGTTTTAATTCTTCACGGAATATTTTTCTCCCTATTAACTTACTATATTGGACTCTACTTGTATTTTTATTAAATAAAACTTTAGAATTACAATTAAAAAATTCATTAAATCTTTTAGAACACATTATAGCAATTTCTTTTTCATCTGCTCCAAATGTAAAATACCTTGAATCTCCTTCACTAATATAAAACCCAGCTAATAATCCAATATCTTTTGTTGATATTTCTACTGGAAATCTATAACAATATCTTTCTCTTATAACTTTATTTCCTTCTACCCTACCAAATTTAGATAAATTAATTTTTTTTACAAAATCTGAATCAAATTTATCATTAGTAATTAGTCTATCCTTAACTTTTAGATTATCAACTCTTTTTTCTCCATCTTTTGTAGGTATTATATGCTCTTCTGTAGCAGAGAAACTTCTACCATTCTCAATTTTTATTTTATATAATTTATTTTTAGTTTTTCTATCTATGTTCAAAACTTTTGTAAAACATCCTTCACCAAATATAATATCTCCTATTTCTAAATTTCCAATCTTTTCTAGATTTAATATTCCTTTATCATATTTCCATATTTCTTCACTTTCTGGTAAGCATGCTACTTGATTAGTTATTTCTTTAAGATATTTAGGCAATCTCAAAAATAAACTTTCATTTGGTTTAATATCTCCTTTCTTTTTATAACAAAAGGGGCATGGTGGTTCCATATCACAGACATTCGACGCATGAATTGCAATACATTTAAACTTTTTCATTCTTAATTCCTAACATCATCGGAAGCCCACTACTTTAGTGGTGGGTAATTGACTCTGAGTCCCCCAACAATATAAATATGTGTCTCATACCAACTAAAACTACAAATGGTATTCCCAATAAAGGTATGGGTGGGTTAAAAATTATTGTTATAATGCCGACTAAAATAATAAGTATCATTTCAATTATCCTTAATTTATATTTTTTCATTCTAATCTTTTTAACATTATTTGTTTCTTAATTTTTAATGTTTCTCTTTTATTTAATCTATAAACTATAAATCTATTGAAATTCTCATCTGTAAATGTTGTTTTTCCTTTTGAATCTGAAAATTCAGAATCTAAATTATTTCCTCTTAATAACCACCAAAATATTACTTTATCATCATAAGAATTTTTTCCTGTAATCTTAAAAATATAGGTATAATTCTTTTTTTTATCTAAAATTAGCCAATCTCCAATTTTTATATCTTCAGGTTTTATTTTTCTCATCCTAATTTCATTAATATTAATTGTTTTGTATATTTTAATACTTCACTTTTATTTAATCTATAAATATCATAACCATTTAAAATCTCTTTTCCTATTTTAGTTTCACCTTTTGAAGTTTCGTCTAATTCGGGTTCAAATTTCTTAGTATTTGTTTTTAAAATTTGATATTCTATATTAAGTAGTCCAGAATAATCTAAATTAACATAGAATATATAATGAAACCTATTTCTTGGTTTTCCTTTAGCATAAAGATAATATCCTTTCTTTAATTTAGTATAATCTTTTATTTTTCTCATCCTAATTTCATTAAAATAAATTTTCTTTTAACTATACTTATTTCTTTTTTATCTAATCTATAAATATCATAATTATTAAACTCGCTTTTTGATAAGTTACAAGGATTATCAATTTCATTAAAATTCTTCAACTCAATATTATCTATTTTTTCAATAGATTTATTCTTTAATATCCACCATTTAATACTTTTTGCAACATAGTTTTTAAGTTGAATATCTACACCTACAACTTTTATGAGATAATTATTATCTTCGTTTTTCTTTTTTCTTATTAATATTATCCAATCCTCGACTTTTATACTTTCAGATTTTATTTTTCTCATTCTATTTCTTCTACTTCTATTTCATAGCAAGAGGTATTTTGTTCAATTCCAACCTTGTTATCTAATAATCTTTTATCAGCTATTTCTTCTGCTTCTTCTTGGTTTTTTGCTTTAATTATTTCAAAGACATCTGAAAATTTATAACACACTTCAAATTGATTTAATCCTTCTAAAGCATCAATTATTTTTTCTTTATCTTCTTCTCTCATTTTTTTCTCCTCTTCTGAATTTGACGAACAAAATAATTCTTTGAAAAACATTTTTATTATTCCATTTGCAACTTTTGGAATTTCTTTAAATTTATACATCTTTATCTCCTGTCGTGTTAGGACTAAAAACTGAATTTAAATACCTCACAAAACTATGAATTATCCAACCAATTAAGAAACCAAAGACCACATAAAATAAAACAACTATTCCTACCCCAAATATATTATCTATTTTTTGTAAAATAAAATCATTAAATCTAAAAAAGGGCATTATAAATAAAACATTTCCTAAAATTAAAATAAACATCGATAATTCAGCACCAATCCAGCTTCCAACCATTTCAAATGGATTATAACTTTTTCTTTTCATTTTAAGATTATACTCCCATAAATTATAGAACCAAATACTATAAAAATACTTATAATAGTATAAGTTATAATTGCTAGATTATATTTTGTTTCTTGTTTCATTGACTCTCCTCTTCTGAATTATGTGAGTATCCTATTGTAACCCATTTATTTTCAAAACCACCATCAATGAAACACCCATTATTTTCTTGAGTTCTTCCACACCTATTACAAACTCTTCTTTTATTTACCATTTCATGAGAACCCTCTACACCTACAACTTTTTCTGCCTCACTATAAATCCAATCATGTCTAAAAAAACAACTCATTGTGTTTTATCCTCTTCTGAAATTTGCGAACCTCTTATTAATTCTAAATCAAATAAATGTTTTAATAGTCTTTCTTCTCTTGATTTCATAGCAACAATATCTGTTTTTACATTATGAACATAAGATACTCCAAGTTTTTTTAATTTCTTTCTTATACTATTATTTGTTTTGTAAATTCCATATCTTTGTGCTTTACTTTTGCCAATTCTTTTTACCAAATTTATTCCGTATTCCAACATTCTCCTTAATCTTTTTATTTCTTTTATATCAGATTCTGTATGTTTTGCCATTTTAAATTTCTCCCAACTCCGCTGAATGATTTACTCCTACAATATCTTCTTCTGATGGTCTATTATCAATTCCCAACATTATTCTATCAATTTTTTCATGAAGCATATCTTTATTTTCTCCATCTGGTCTAATCCATTCAGGAATAACTTTTTTAAGTTCTTCAACAGCAGTTTCTAAATCATGTGTCATAAATCCCTTTTGTTTAGGGTCTGTCCATTCTATGATTTCCAATTCCTTTAAATTCCAAAATCCTTTTTCAAATTTCATTTCTCTCCCTCCTTCGTCAAAGGACTATCTTCTGAACCAACTGGAATTAGAATATCTTTATTTTTATGATATTTCATAATCCCTCCACAATTATTACACTTTATATCTTTCTTTTCTGAATTATGTGAGAGTTTTTTATTTATAATCTTTAATGCTTCTTGCAATTCCTCTTCACTTGCATTATCTGCTTTTCTCTTAATTATTTCAATTAATTGTGTTTCAGTATCATTTTCTTCATAAGCACAACAATCTCCAATCTGTAAACAATCTTGAAGTTTATCATTATAAGAACAGTATTTATCTTTTGTTAAAAATTCACATCCATTACATCCATAAACATTATCCATCTCGTTCTCCTGTCGTGTTAGGATTACATTCAAAACACAAACCATTTTCACCACAAATATTATGTGGGCTTCTATTATGTTTAACACAATGAGCAGAATGAGATTCGTCTATTCTTCCACAACCTTCTATTGCACAATACATTTTTCCGCATCCTTTTTTATTTGGATTGCCAGACGAAATAAATTTTTTTAATTCTTTAAATATATCGTTTATCATATCCGAAAATCTTTTTGGATTTCTATGTAAATTATATTTACAAATTACTTCTCCAACTGGAAATATATCAATCTTCTCAATTATCTCTTTTTTGGCTAATTCATATCCTTCAAGTTTTGATTTTAAAATTAATATTTCTTTCTCACAATCTCTACAAAAATCTATTTTTCCAGTATAACAAATTTCTCCACATCTTGAAGAAGAATGAATTTGACACATACATCCTTTTTTTGCCTTTTCTAGACTCTGTTTTAGTTCAGTTATTGTTACTCCATGATGTTTCTTTTCTGGACTACTTTGCGTAGCTTCATATTCTTTTATTTTAGATTCTATTTCTTTAAATTCCTCTTTTATATATTTTAATCTTTTAAAAATAAAATCGTACTCTTTTTCAATTTCAAAATATCTGTCTGGTTTTGTTTTTTTAATTCCATATCCATATCCATATTTTCCAAAATAAAAATTAGAGATTTCTAAAAATATTGGAGTAATATATTCTAACTCCTCAATTTCCATTTTTAATACATAACTTTCTTTTAACAATTTATCGTATTCAAGTTCAGTTATTATCATTGTTTTGAACACTCCACTATTTTATAGTTCATATCTTTGAATATTTCAATTAATTTAAAATAAATATTTTTTTGAAAAGATTGTCTGTCACTTTCATTTTTAATATCATCAGTAGCATAACCTAATTTTATTGATGCTTCTTTTATTGTATCTGTAAATGCTCTTTTTGTCATTTTTCTGAGTCTCCTTTTTTTATTATTTTAGATTCTTCGCCATGAAAATTAAATTTGAAGTTTCTAGTTATTGCATTACCTTGCTTTACTTTCCCCATATCTCCTGATTGATAAATTTCCAAAACTTCAAATTGCTCATCGCACCATTCAATAGTATCTCCAACTTCAATTACTTCCTTTGTCATTTTTCTAAGTCTCCTTTCTTTTCTGAATTACAAAGTGTATCTTTTAAATCTTTTAAATTAGTCAGTGTATTAAAAAATATATCTTCGGAGTGTTTCTTATTTTCTTTTACAGCATCAGCAAAATATTTTTCATATTCTTTTATTTTCTTTTCAATCTTAGATTCTATTTCCCATCTTGCAGATTTACAACCATATAAGAAACAATCTATTTCTCTTTTACCATTTAGTTCAAACTTTAATTTCTTTTTTGTCATTTTTCTAAGTCTCCTTTTTTATTTGGACTATCACGAGAAAGGTCTTCTTTTGTGATATTAAATAAATATCTGATTAATTCATCTACATGTTCAAGTTTTGGTTTAAAACAATCAGAAGAACCACAATCACAACTAAATTTCTCACAAATAACACAATAGAAATTATGCTTCTTTAATCCCTCTATCAATCTGATTACTTCATGCCTTAATTCTATTATAGATACAAACCCATGAAACCCCTTTGCAGGACTTTCTAAGTCTTTAAGTGTTCTGATTTCAGTTTCTGTCATTGTTCCGAATCTCCTAAATAATTCTTTTGTCTCATTAATACTAATTTCATATATGCTTTTACTGGATTGTTTATTTCTAAGTAATTCATAACTTTTTCAATATCTTTTTTTATTTCTTGATTTGTCATAAAACCTTGTTTGAGGCAAGGAGACCCACAGATTTATCTGTGGGAGGAATTGCCGAGTTTTTAATTTTGAATGATTTTGAAAACCAATTAATTTTTCTCAAACTTTTTCCAATTCTTTTATTATCCGAATTTCTAATATAAGCATAATCTTTTGTCCCACCAACAACCTGTCCAAATTCGCAAATACTCCCCTTTCTTATTCCCTTGAAATTTCCAGTAGAATATTTATCTCTAATTCCTTTTTTATTAAACTGAGTATCGTGTAATCTTCTTCTTTTTGGTCTGTAAGTATCATCCACAATTTTAATATTAAAATTCGGTTCTGCATTAGAAAATTGATAAGCCAAAACAAAACTATCAACACAATGTGAATTAAAATGTTCTGCTGATTTATTTGAACCTTTTTTTAATCCCAATTCTTCTCTAAACT
>JAUVHP010000018.1 GCA_030593225.1 archaeon | reverse complement strand
GAATCAATAAAAACTATTTCTAAAATTTGGAAAAAATCAAAATCAGAAACAGAAAAACAAATAGAAAAGAATTTTAAAAGAATATTTATCTAAACCAAGAAACAATTTTCAAAATAATTTTTGTAAATGTTAATTTAATCTTCTTACCCAATGTAGCTCCTTTAATTTCAATTTCTTTATTCTTAACTTTTTCATTATACAAACCTAAAGAATTTTCTGCTTTGCTAATTTCTTCAAGTGTAACTAAATTATTAATATAAACATAATAAGTATTATCTTTGTTTTCTTCACATTTCATAGAAATTATTTTTCCTTCTTCAATAATTAAACTTCCATTAAAATTTTCTTCAAGAAGATAAAAATTAAAAATTTCATTTTTATAAGGAACAAATGAAGGAATTTCAAAATCTCCTAATTGTTCTAAATCCACTTGCTGACAAAATAATTCAACATCTTGAATACTAACTGAACTTACTAAATTAAATCCTAAAATAAAAATCATCAAACTTAAAATCATTCTTTTCATTTATTTTTAAATTCTTTTTTATTTATAATATTTTCTATTTAAAATTTTGAGTTAATAAAAAATTTCAAAAAAGTTTATAAAGTATTTTTTCTATAACTAACTATGAAAAAAGTATTGATGTTTTTATTTTTAGGAATTTTCCTAATGGGATTTGCTGTAGCAGCTAATGGAGAACAAGCACAAGATACAATTGACCAATATGAAGTAGTTGCATCTGGAGGGCAAAGAGGAGATTCAAATAAAATTCAGACAAGTTCTGAAATAAGAGAAAGAGTTAAAATTAAAGCAGGGAATTATGATATTGAAGGAAAGCAAATTAAAATAGAGGAAAGAGTAAATAATAAAATTAGATTAAATTCACAAGGTATTTCTGCAGATACTGATTTAGAACTTGAAGAAGATACAACTAATTCTCAATCAAAATTAAAGGCCACATTAAGCAATGGAAGAAATGCTGAAATTAAAATTATGCCTGACACAGCTTCGGCAACAGCATTAGCAAGATTAAAATTAAATGTTTGTTCTGAAGAAAATAATTGTTCAATTGAATTAAAAGAAGTTGGACAAGGTGAAAATGTAAGAGCAGCTTATGAAGTTAAAGCACAAAAACAAGCTAAGGTTTTTGGTTTATTCAAAGCAAAAATGCAAGTTGAATCGCAAATAGACGCTGAAACAGGTGAAGTTATTCAAACAAAAAGACCTTGGTGGTCTTTTTTAGCTACAGAAGAAGATGAAGTTGTTGAAGAATAAAATCCAAAATTTTTCTTAATCAAAAATCATCCAAAAATTTCTTTAATGTCTTGGACATTAATATTTTTAACTAAACTATTTTCTTCAACAATTAAATCCTTAACTAACTTTTTCTTAGAATCTTGTAATTTTAAAATTTTTTCTTCAATAGTATTTTCTGTAATTATCTTATATACAAATACCTTATTTTTTTGCCCAATTCTATGAGCCCTATCCATTGCTTGCATTTCAACTGCAGGATTCCACCACGGGTCAATAATAAAAACATAATCTGCACCAGTTAAATTAAGTCCAAGCCCACCAGCTTTAATACTAATTAAAAAAGGATGTGCCTCAGAACTTTCCTGAAATTTAGAAACAACATTTTCTCTATTTTTAGTTTGCCCGTCTAAATAAAAATACTTAATTCCTTTTTCTTCAAATTCATTTTTAACAATAGATAACATTTTAACAAAAGAAGAAAAAATCAAAACCTTATGCCCTTCACTTAAAACTTTTTCAATTTCCATCATTAATAAATCAAACTTAGCACTACTTCCAGTATATTGCGAATCAATTAATTTAGGATGCAAACAAATCTGTCGCAATTTCATAAGTCCCTCAAGAATTTTTATCTTAGATTTATTAATCCCTTTTTCTTTTATGTTTGTATTAATTTCATTTTTATAATAGTCACGCCAGTTATCATAAATTTCTCTTTCCGACGCAGAAAAACTACTTTTTAAAATCATTTCACTTTTTTCAGGCAATTCATCTGCAATAACTTTTTTAGTTCTCCTAAGTAAAAATGGATTAATAAGTTTCTTCAATGAATCATTAATAGTTTTATCTTCATTTTTTTCTATCAGCGATACAAAATTCTCTTTAAAAAATTCATATCCTCCAAGATACCCTGGATTTAGAAAATTAAACAAACTCCAAAGTTCAGTTAAATTATTTTGAATAGGTGTTCCAGAAATAGCAAGTTTATTTTTGCCTTTCAAAGAGTAAACAGTTTTTGCACTAATAGACAATGGATTTTTAATAAGATGTGCTTCGTCTAAAACAATATATTCAAATTCAATTCCAGAAAATAACTTTAAGTCGTTTCTTAAAACCCCATAAGTTGTAATAATCAAATCATTTTTTTGTGTTAATTCATTAAATTTTTCTTTGTTAGTTTTTCTATTTGTGCCATGATGAACATAAACTTTCATATTTGGTGTAAACTTTTCAATTTCACTTTTCCAATTAAATACTAAAGAAGTAGGAACAACAACTAAAAAAGGATTTTTAACATTTTCATCTTTCATTTTTTGCAATAAACTTAATGTCTGCAAAGTTTTACCAAGTCCCATATCATCCGCCAAAATACCATTAAACCCAAAATCTCTTAAAAAACAAAGCCAATCATATCCAGATTTTTGATAATCTCTTAATTTGGCATTAATGTTTTTAGATAATTTAACAGATTTAATTTTATCAAAATTATTAAAATTAGAAATAGTTTTTTGGACTTTATCACTCATATTAACATTATTTGATAGTTTAATAATATCATTTATTATTGCTATATGGTTTTTAGATAATTTAGTTCCAGATTTTTCAAAATCAATAAACCCTGCATACGCCTTTAAATTATTAATCCATTCCTTGGGAATAACTGCATTTTTTCCATCTGATAATTCAACAAATCTTTTATTTTTAAAAATTGCATCCAAAACATCTTGAATATTTACAGAATCCTGCCCAAATTTAACATCTCCCTTAATTCCAAACCAATCAGTGCTTTGGGTAACTTTAATATTCATTTTAGGTTTATTTTTAACAACCTTAAAATTAAATAACTTGTCTTCGCCAAAAACCTCAATCCCACTTTGAACAATTTCAGGGAGATTATTCATAATAAAATCAATCAAATCACAATCTATTTCAAATTCATCCAAACTTTCGTGAGTAACAACACCCATTTTATTTAATTTTTCAACTACCTCGTCTTCAATTTCCATATCTCTATGAATATCATAAATAACATTATTATCAATTAAAACAATATCTTTGTTTGAAGAAAAATAATTAATTTCTCTAGAAGAATAATTAAACATAAGTTTAACTTTTACAGAACTTCCAGATTTTTCTAAATAAAGTTTTGCTTTTGGAATAGCATATTTTGTTTTTCTTTTCAAATCATCTGAAAGATTAAATTTAAAATTATCTAAAATTTTTGGATAATAATTTGAAAAAAATTCCATTAATTCTTTTTCATTAAATTCTAATTTTTTAGGCAATCTAATAATGCTTCTAACAATTTCTAAATTTAAATTATCTTTATATTCATAAAAACATCTTTTTTTGCAATCAAAAACCCATAAACTATTGCTTCCGATTTCAATTAAATCCATTTTTAAAAGATTTTTTTTCTTATTTTCACAAATAAAAAATGGCTCAATAAAATATGATGAATCATTTTTTGAAATATCCCAAGAAAGTTCAAACTTTTCTTTTGAAAAAATTGCACCCAGAATTATTTCTTGTTCTTCAAAAAATATTTTTTTTAAAACCGGCATCATTAAATCAGTATTAACATCGTAAAATCCATATTTAGAAAATCCAGATGATGAATAACCTGAACCATAATTATCAGCGTCGTGAATAAATTTTAAAACACTTCCAACATTTTTACTTATTTTCCATTTATTAGAATCAAAATTTTTAGCATGAAATTTCATTGGAATTCCATACCCTCCACTTTTTCTTATAATTCCTTTTTGCACAACAAGTAATTGTTTTTCTTTATCAAAATCTTCAAAATTAAAATAAATCATATTTTGTTGCCCACTAATATCAACTTTAGGAAATAAACTTTTGAAATAATTTAAATCACTACTTTTATTTTTTTTAGGTTGTAAATTATCCCCCAACTTAGAATTAAAATCATTCTTTTCATGCTTTAACATTTTATACAAAAGAACAGCACCAGCGTGCGAGCATCCTTTAAATCCTTCTCTATGTGAACAATTGCAAAAATGATTTAATTCATTATTGGTAATTTCCAAATTAACATCATAACCAAATTTTTTAACCCTCAATAAAAGATAAATTTTATTTTTTGAGTCCAAACTCTTACGAGCTATTTGCAGATTTTTATAAATGTCAATTGATTCTTGCCAGAATTTTTCATAAATAAATTCTTGAAAAACTTTTATAAGTTTTTCATTTAACCCTAATTCAGATAATTGAATAGCAATATTTTTATTTTTTATTTTAACCATTCACGGGGGAGTGGTAAAGAGTTTATATATTTTTGGGATAGATTAAGTTTAGTGGGTTTATGTTTGGCAAGTAGAATTTTACCCTAATTTATTAAAATAATTTTCCCCTGTCTCTTTCATATTCCCCTTTTTCCCAGTAGAAGCAATAACATCATCAATTCTTAAAATCATTGTCGCAACCTCTGTCGCAGAATTAATTGCCTGACTCTTTATTTTATATGGTTCAATTATTTTAGCGTCAAGCGAACTCTCAACTTTATTTGTAAATAAATTAATTCCTGCATGAATTTCCCCAGCGTCGTGCTTTGATTTAAGTTCAGTCAAAACATCAATCGGGTCAATACCTGCATTTTCAGCCAAAGTAACAGGGATAAATTCTAATGCCTTTGCAAATTCTTCAATTGCCAATTGTTCTCTACCAGAAAGTGTTTGTCCAAAATCTCTTAATCTTTTTGCAAGTTCAATTTCAACAGCTCCACCCCCTGCAACAACTAATCCAGATTCCAAAGAACAAGAAACATCTCCAAGTCCATCTTTTATTGCCCGCTCAATTTCATCAAGAACATGCTCTGTTCCTCCGCGAATTAAAATCGTCAACGCCTTAGGATTACTGCAACCCCTAACATAAGTAAAATTCTCATCTCCCTGTCTAACCTCTTCAACAATTTGTGCATCACCCAATTCCCCAGAAGTAAGTTCATTTAAATTACTAACAATTTTTCCACCAGTTGCTTTAGCAATTTTTTCAATATCACTTTTTGCAACTCTCCGACAAGCATAAATTTTTTCTTTAGATAATAAATATTGTGCAAACTCGTCAATTCCCTTTTGACAAAAAACAACATTTGCTCCAGAATTTTTTACTTTCTCAACAATATTCTTAATTATTTTTTCTTCTTGATTTAAAAAACTCTGCAACTGTTCAGGAGATGAAATAGAAATCTTTGTATCAATCTCAGGATTTTTTAATTCCAAGGGAAAATCAACCAAAGCAATTTTAGCATTTTCAATTTTTTTAGGCATATCTTTTGAGACCTTTTCTTTATCTAAAATAATCCCAGAAATAAGCTCACTCTCTCCAATACTATCTCCTTTTGCTTTTTCAATTTTAATATCATTTAAATCAATTTTCCCCTCTTCTTGAATTTGTTTAACTGCCTTAACAATAATTTCTGCCAACTTTTCTTTAGAGTCCTCAGCACCCTTGCCAGTCATAGCAGTCATTGCAATTTGTCGCAACACTTCCTCGTTTTCAGGAGTAATCTTCAATGCAATATCCTTTAAAATTTCCTGAGATTTTTCAGCAGCAATCTTATAACCCTTGGTAATAACAGTCGGATGAATTTTTTGGTCAAGTAAATCCTCTGCATTTTCTAATAATTTTCCTGCAATCATAACAGAAGTAGTTGTGCCGTCACCAACTTCACTCTCCTGTGTTTTTGCAATTTCAACCATCATTCTCGCAGCAGGGTGCTCAATTTGCATCTCGTCTAAAATTGTAACCCCATCGTTTGTAACAATAATCTCATTAGTTGGAGACACCAACATCTTATCCATCCCCTTAGGTCCCAAAGTCGTTTTCACAACATCAGCCACCATTTTTGCAGCCAAAATATTCGTCCTTTGAGCATCCTTTCCAATAATCCTCTGAATATCCTCTGGCATAAGATTTACTGATTTATCCATTGCTAATTTAAACCAAATTTTTATTTAAATATTATTGTGGTAGATACTATTCTCAAATATTAAGTAAATTTTATAAGTAAATCATTCTTTATTATTTTATGCAGAATATAATTGTAGCAAACATAATGACACAAAATCCAATTATTGTAACTCCAGATACAAATTTATTAGAATGTGCAAAAAAAATGGTGCGTAAAAGAGTTGGAAGTCTTTTAATTGCAGACAAAAAAAAATTAGTGGGTTTTATTTCTCAAAAAGATATTTTATGGGCTTTAATTAAAAAATCCAAAAAAGATTTGTCAACAATTAAGGCAATTGATATTTCGCCTAAAAAAATAGCAACACTTAATCCAAATATGACTTTAAAGGAAGCAATTAAAAAAATGAAAAAATCAAAATTTGAAAGATTGCCTGTTATTCATGACAAAGAACTTGTTGGAATGGTTACCTCGAAAGATATTCTTAATTTTAATCCAGAACTTTATCCAGAATTAGAAGAATTAGCTAAAATAAGAGAAGAAACAAAAAAACTCAAACGTATAAAAAAAGTACAAGAATCAGTATCTATCAACGAAGGAACATGCGAAGAATGCGGAAACCATAATTTGCTTTACAGATTTAATGGAATGTTGATTTGCGATTCTTGTCGGAATGCTAGTTAATTAGTTAATTGTATTTATTATAGAATAGTAACAATAGAAATCTTTATAAATCTTTAATTTTGCTGATCTATATGGTAAATAAATATGCAAAAATGTTTTCACTTAAAGAAATATCTAGAATTCCATTAATTGAATTAGTTGGAGATCGAGAATTGCAAAGAGATGTTCATTATTCTATTAAAACCCCTCATGCAGAAAAAGAATCAAGAAAAATAATTTTGAAAATGCTTGGTGGAAGAGGTACTAATTTGTATGATGCATTCAAGATTTGTGAAGATAGAAGTAACATTTATTTTTTTGGATTGGGATGGGAAGTTAGTGAAGATTTGTCCCACATAAAAGAGAAAGATTTGGGAATAAAAGCAGGAATTGGTTATGGAGAGCCATTTATGTTTACTGATCAATTAAGTAGAGTAAATAAAAAGGCAGGTATTCCTGAGGGATATAATTCAATAAAAAACGAGTGGCAAGAATTTAGTTATCAGGTTTATTTGCCCAAGATTTATAATAAAGAAGCATCTCGTGATATGGCAAAACTACTTTTTTAATTTTCCAAAAATAATATAAATAACTTTTATTTAAATATCAGTATGGATGAAATTTTTGAAGAAATTTTTGAATTTGTAAAAACATTAGAAATAATTGATACACATGAGCACCTTCCACCAAAGGAAAATTTAAGAGATAAAAAAACCGATATCCTAAAAGAGTATCTTATGCATTATCTTAATTCTGATTTAATTTCTGCAGGTCTTTCAAAAAAAGATTTACAAAAAATAATTGATATAAGAAAACCAATTAAACAAAGATGGAAAATCCTTGAGCCTTATTGGAAATTTGTAAGATATACTGGTTATGGAAGAGCACTAGAAATTTCAATAAATGAATTATACGGAGTTAAAGAATTTTCAGAAAAAACAATCGAAGAATTAAATAAAAAATTTAAATTAAGTCTCAAATCAGGACATTGGGAAAAAGTATTAAAAGAAAAATCCAAAATTAAAATCAGCATACTAGATAATTGTGTATTTGAAACTTTTAAACCAGTAGTCAATTGCGATAAAAATTTATTTAGGAATATGCTTAGATTAGATAATTTCATATATCCTGATTCTAAAAAAGGTTTTGAGCAAATTGAAAAATATTCAAATGTAAAGATTAAATCTTTTAAAGATTGGTTGAGGGCTTGTGAAATATTTTTAGAGAAAGGAATTAAAAGCAATATTGTTGCTTTGAAATCTGGTCTTGCTTATGAGCGTTCTCTAAAATATGAAAAAGTTAAAAAATCAGAAGCTGAAGATATTTTTAATAAATTCATAAAAGACAAATCTACATTTCCAATTAAGATTATAGAAAATGGGAGGAAATTACAAGATTTTATGATGCATTATGTTTTAAATTTAGCAAATAAAAGAAATATGGTTGTCCAATTCCATACTGGAATTCAAGAAGGAAATGGAAATATTATCTCCAATAGTGATCCTTCGCTCCTATCCAATCTTTTTTTAGAATATCCTAACGTAAAATTTGATATATTACACATTGGATATCCTTATCAAAATATCTTAGCCGTTCTGGCAAAAACTTTTCCAAATGTGTATATAGATATGTGTTGGGCACATATCATTTCACCGAATGCATCTGTAAATGCTTTAGTAGAATTTATTGATACAGTTCCTATAAATAAAATTAGTGCTTTCGGAGGAGATTTCTGCTTTATCGATGGTGTATACGGACACCAATATTTAGCACGAATAAATGTGAGCAAAGCTCTTACTATAAAAGTAAAAGAAGGTGTTCTTAATATAGAAGAATCAAAAAAAATTGCAGAGAGGATATTTTTTAAAAATCCAAATGAATTGTTTAAATTAAATTTGTAGATTTGTAATTCTTGTAAAAATACTTTGTAGTTAATTTATTACACCCAAAATAATAATTTTTCCCTAAAAAAATAACTTAAAATTATAAAACCTGTCAAGAACAATAAAGAATTTTTTGAATAATTATCTTTGTGATTTTTGCCACCAATTAAAAGATACCCTAATTCATCCACAAATAAACCAAATCCAACACTAAAAATTGCTACACTACTAAACAAAATTCCTAAAGGGGCTAATATTACTCCATACATATAATGATGAAATCTAATACCTTTAATTGTTGGGCTAGGAGTAGGATTTACATATAAAATAATTCTTGTTAATAGAATAGTAATAAGAAAAATTACAAAGAAATAATTTTTAATTTCCATAACTATATTTAATTAGTTAAATATTTAAAGATAATTATTCTCATTATTTTATGGCAGAGCGTGATACAATTTTTAATAATGAAGTTAAATATCGAGGTATTTTTGACTTTGGAGAGTTCTATAAATTTTGTTATGATTGGTTAATGGAAGAAACACAATTTGATTGGTTAGCTGAAGAAAAATATGATGAAAAAATTGAAGGAAATAAAAAAAACATAAAAATTAAATGGGTTGGACAAAAAAAAATAACTGATTTTTTTATGTTTAAATTCGAAGTAAAATTTAAAATGATTAAATTAGAAAAAATTGAAGTGAATCAAGGAGGAATTAAAGTTAGTACAAATAAAGGGCAGGCAGAAATTAAAATGAAAGGAATTCTTGTAAAAGATTACCAAGGAAAATTTGAAAAAAATGCTTGGCAAGTATTTTTAAGAACTGCTTATGAAAAATGGATAATTCCTAGTAGAATTGACCAAATGGAAGGAAAACTTTTTGGAGATTGCGATGAATTTTTATCACAGGCAAAAGCATTCCTTGATTTAGAAGGTAAAAGATAATTTTCCAGATATATTTTTTATAGAACAACAACAGAAATTGTAGCTATTATGCAAATTACATACTATTTTGATAGGTATTCTTGCATAGATATCTTTAAATATATTTTATGAATAATTTTACTATGAATAAAAAATTCCTCGCACTTGCTATAATATTTTTACTGCCTTGTGTTTTGGCAATAGATATTAAACTTGAAAAAGAACAAATAGAAGGAATCATTATACAAGGACTTGATTCTCCAGCAGTATTTAATTTAAAAATCACAAATCAAGGAATGGCTACAAATTTAAATTTCCTGAATTTTTTAGGTTTTATAATTGAACCAGAAACAATTCAAATAGATGAAGACGAAACAAAAGAAGTACAATTTAAAGTTTATCCAAAACAGAATTTTGATTACTTGGGATTCTATATTTTCAAATACAGTATTTTTAAAGGAGAGGACCGTCTTGACGACGAATTAGTATTAAAATTTATTGAATTTAAAAATGCACTTGAAATAGGTGCACAAGAAATAAACCCAGAATCAAATTCATTAGAAGTTTATGTTCAGAATAAAGAAAACTTTAATTTTGAACAAATGCATGTAAAATTTTCTTCAGCATTTTTTGAATTAGAAGAAGATTTTAGTTTAGGTCCCGACGAGAAAAAATCATTTAATGTAAATTTAAATAAAGAAGATTTTAAAAAATTAATCGCAGGTTTTTACACACTTAATGCTGAAATTACATCTGAAGATGAAAAAGCAAATTTAGAAGGGGTTATTAAATTTAATGAAAAAGATATTTTAACAACAGAAAAAAAAGAATATGGATTTATTATAAGTTCAAAAATAATAACAAAAGAAAATAAAGGAAACGTCGTGGTGGAGACAAAAACAACATTAAAGAAAAATATTATCTCTCGTCTTTTTACAAGTTTTAGTCCTGAACCAACTAGTGTAGAAAGAAAAGGTTCGCAAGTTTATTATGTTTGGAATCAAAAAATAAAACCAGGAGAAACTCTGGAAATCGTTGTAAAAACTAATTGGTTATTTCCTTTTATATTAATTATAATTATTATTTCAATAATTATTTTAGTAAAACAATCTACAAAAAAACATTTAATCATAAGAAAAAAAGTTTCATTTGTAAAATCAAAAGGTGGAGAATTTGCATTAAAAGTTACATTAAATCTTCATGCTAAAAAATATATAGAAAAAATTAGATTAATTGATAGATTGCCTCCGTTAGTAAAAATCTATGAAAAATTTGGAATAGAAAAACCAATAAGAATAGAAGAAAAAAACAAAAGAATTGAATGGGCATTTGAAAAATTAGAAGCAGGAGAAACACGAGTTATTTCATATATTATTTATTCAAAGGTCGGAATTTTAGGGAGATTTATTTTGCCTTCAGCAATAGCAATATTTGAGAGAGATGGGAAAATATGTAAAACAAATTCAAATCAATCTTTTTTTATGGCTGAACAGGTTGGGAAATAAATATTTTTTAAAATATTAATATTTTCTTTTACTATATTTTTTTAATTTTATTTTTTGTTCTGCTTCAATCAAAGTTATTTCAAATTTATCAAAAAAACCTTGCCTTCCTAAAATAACTGGGGGATTACCTTCTAAAATTACTTCTATAGGAATCTCAAAAGTATATTTTCTACGATCTCCATTAACACTAACTTTTATTTTTGAACGTTTAGATTTAACTTTCCCACCAATCCCATGACTTATACTTTCATTCATAGATAAATCAACATTAAGAAATTTTGCGAGGTCTAAAGGAATTACTGATAAATCTGCTCCAGAATCAATTAATGCAACTATCTTTTGAGCAAATTTAGATTTTCCTTGAAAGATAACTTCAATTGCTGGACATTTATGATTTGAACCTTTTTTCCCTGGCAATTCTTTATATTTAAAAGTAGCTACCATAAAAATTACCTCAATAAATTAAAGTCCCTTCTTCGGGAACTCTTGCTAAAACTAATTTTGTTCTAGGATATTTCTTTTCTGCATCCTTGACCAATTTTTCAATATCATCTCCTGAAGAGATAATATGTTCATCCAATAAAAGTATCCATTTTCCTTTTATTTCAACAGAATTAGATTCTTTTTTATCTAGCATAAATTAATTGAACTTTGAAAGTTTATAAATCTTTTTCCAAACAATTATTATTTCATAAATATTTTTTCAATAAAAATGATTGGGCTGGTTTCCCAACCTGTAAATATCCACACCACCACAACTCCCACTCCTGAAATCTTCTTTAAATTCGCTAAGTTCATTTATTTGAAATTTCAGAAATGCTCGGATTTGAATTCTGGGGATAAAAAATTCAAGAAATAAATACTGTTAAAATATGAGTGGGAGCACAAGGCTCCCAATAATCCACCCACCCAGATTTGAACTGGGGATCTCCCGGGTACTGCTTGTAACCGAACTGGCTTTTAGGGTTTCATCCAATATCCTTCATGGACTGTCCACCTTAGATCACCCCTGAGGCAAACTCAAGGGAAGGTTAAGCGAAGGAAACCGTTAGGTGTCCTCGCAATCTACAGCCAGGCGCTCTAACCACTGAGCTATGGGTGGCTTTAAATCCGAACACTCCGTAAATAAAATATTTGGATTGTTTTTCAACAACCCCAAGAATGATTTTTTGTTTTTAAAACTATTCCTAAAAATATGAATAATATATATAAACCCTTAACTCTTTATTTTAACAGGCCGTTTTATGAGCGTGTAGTGTTAAAAGGAACACAACTGATTGGCCTCAGGTATTCCGGATGCAATTTCCGGCACGCTCATTTATTTATCATAATTTTATGAAAAAATATGAATAATACTATATATTACTTACTTACTTACTATATATAAACTTTTTGTTACAATAATTAAGAAAAAAATTCTATCCATAAAATCAATTTATTCCCAAATAAAAAAATTACAGAAAAATAGAATTAAAATTATCTCCTAAAAATATTTAAGGTTTTTAAAATTGAGTATTTGAAAATCTCAACATAACTTTTATAAATCAAAATTCCAACTTAATATTTATGTTTAAAATAAATATATCAGAAAAATCAGGAAAAACTTACAAGCTAGAAACAGAAGCAAATGCTTTAGTTGAAAAAGAACTTCATTCAATTGTAAAAGGAACTGATATTTCTCCAGATTTAGAGGGCTATGAATTAGAAATCACTGGAGCAAGTGATAAATCAGGTTTTACAGCAATGAAAGATGTTGAAGGAATGGGAAGAAAAAAATTATTATTAACCTATGGTAAAGGAATGCACAAAAAACCAAAAGGTGATAAAAAGAAAAATTCAAAATCAAAAGGTCTGAGATTAAGAAAAACTGTTAGAGGAAAAGTAATTTCTCCAGATATTTCTCAAATTAATATGAAAGTTACAAAAGAAGGAACAAAAAAACTTGCTGATATTTTTGCACCAGCAAAACCAGAAGAACCAAAAGCAGAATAAATTTAAATATTTTTTTCTAATAAATTAATTTCATTTTTAATAGAATTTAAAAAGTTATTTTCCTTTATTTTTTGAATAAAAAAAGAGCAATTTTTACTTTATGATATATAAAAAAGAGATTAAAGAAAATGAGAAATCTGAAAGTATTTATTCTTCTTATTTTCAAAAAATTAATTGTAGGGTAACTCTAGATTATCTTGGAAAAAATAAAAAAGCGAATTTTTCTTGGCTTTTTTTGTTTGTTGGATTATTAATTATTTTTTCTATGATTTTTGTTTTAAATTATAATTTTGCAGGAGAAGAACTTACTAGTTCTATTTCTATAATAAGTTCATCATTAAATTTTATGAAAACAATGACTGGTTTTGTTGTGTCTGAAGAAGTTAATTGTGAGGAAATTAACATTTGTGAAAATGTGACTGTTGTTGGAAATTGCACTAATGAAACAGTTTTAAATTGTGAAGAAAACTGTTCAGTTAATGAATTTAATGTATGTGAAAATGTAACTGTTGAGAATATTATTGAAGAATGTAATGAGGTTTGTAATGTTGAAGAAATATGCAGGGAAGAAAACAATATTACAGTTTGCGAAGAAATTGAAAATTGTGGAGAAGTTTGTAAAAATGTAACTATTGAGAATATTGAAGAGGTTTGTGAAATTGTTGAGAAAACAGCTTGTGAAGAATTTAATTGTAGAGAAAATATTGTTGAGTCATGCGAAGAAATAATAAATGAAGTTTGTGAAATAAAACAGGTTTGCGAAACTATTGTTGAACAAAATTCTACACAAAATAATATAACTGATAAATCAAATATCTCTGAAGAAAATATAATAGAGCAAACACAAAATAATATTATAACTGATGAAAAAATTAATGAAAGTTATCAATTCAAGGGAATTAAGGATTATGTAGACGCAGGAAATGATTTAAGTTTGAATTTTGGAACAGGAGATTTTACAGTTGAAGCTTGGTTTAAATTGTCTTCTCATCCAACTAATAAAGATTATGGATATCCAATAGTTCAAAAAACTAATACAGATTATACTAGTGGTTGGTGGCTTTGGGTTTTAAATATGACAACTTATAGTCCTCCTTATGAGCATAGCACAAGATTAAAATTTGCTGTATGGGGAGAAGATGTTTCACAAAGTAATGGTGTTGGAATTACTGCACTTGAATTAAATACTTTGTATCATATAGTTGGAGTTAGAGGAACAAATTATGTAAAAATATACCTTAATGGAATTCTTGAATGCAATAATACACGTGAAAGTGTAAATTCTGATTCAACAGAAAATCTATTAATTGGAACCTGGATAGATTTTGGAAGTTATTTTAATGGAACAATAGATAATGTAAGAATATTTAATAGAAGTTTAAGTGCAGATGAAATAACTGCTCTTTATGAACAAAAACTAATTGTTCAGGAAAAAGAAATATTTAATTTAAAAGTGTTTGAAGAGGTTAAAGAATGAAAAACATTAATAAAATTAGGCTAATTGTCCTGTTATCCGGGTTTATTAGCATGGAACTTGAAATCTTAGGAACAAGATTAATCTCTCCCATCTTTGGCTCCACTATATATGTTTGGACATCTCTAATAGGAGTAACACTAACATTTTTAGCATTAGGTTATTGGTATGGAGGAAAATTAGCGGACAAAGGAAAAATAAATCTTAACAAGTTGGGATTGATAATATTGTTCTTGGGTATCTATATTAGCTTACTTCCTTTTATCTCAAAAGCAATATTATATCAATTCAGTAGTCTGGGAATAATCTTTGGACCCTTGTTAATTTCATTTGTGATTTTAGCATTTCCAATTTTCTTTTTAGGATTTATCGTGCCAGCTTCTGTTAAACTTGTAACTGATTCCTTGAGCGAAGTCGGAAGAAAAGCAGGAGAGATTTATGCTCTAGCAACTGTCGGAAGTATAATTGGAACTTTTGCCACAGGATTCTTCTTGATTTTATATCTCGGGATTACTAAAACTGCCTTGATAACAGGAGCAATACTTATAGTGTTGTCATTAATCGTAATGAACAAGAAAAATAAGAAATTTTTTTTGGTTTTCTTATTAATTCCATTACTACTATTTTTTGTAACACCAAAAGTATCTCCCACCATAATCTATTCTGGCTCTGGATATTATTCAGAAATTAAAGTGACACACGAAGTAATTGGAGGGCATAATGTTAGACAATTGGTTTTAGACAACGCTGTCCAGACAATTAAAACAGATAATTCAAATTATTTTAATTATGTTAATTTTTTTAGAATTCCTTTTTATTTCAGAGATGTTTCATCTGTTTTAATGATAGGTTTAGGTGGTGGCGAAGGTGTCAAGATGCTTCATAATGACTATAATGCAGAGATAGATGTTATAGAATTAGACCCAAAAGTAAAATATGTTGCTGAAAAATA